>NZ_JAVXIY010000008.1:0-156978 GCF_036648155.1 Lactococcus sp.
GTTTTCAATGGTCTAGCTTGTCGCGCTTCGACGCTCGTCTCTCGCGACAACTATTATATTCTATCAAACCTATCTCTCCCTGTCAAGAATTAACTGTCACTTTTTAAATCTTTTTTTATTATTGTCTCTTAAACCCTGATATTATGCACTTCTTTGCTTATTGTTTTTTTCTATTTTATCCTTCTTTTATTTCGGTTATTAAAAAACATCTGATAATTTTATGTAAAATATCTTATTTGAAACTTTTAAAATGGCAAAAAAATAAAGTAGTGCCATGCACTACTTTATTTTTATTAAATATAAAAATTATTTTACTTTAGCTGTTGTTGCAATAACTTCTACTGCTTTTTTCATAGCAATGTCGTGTTTAAGCATGTCAACTGGAAGAAGTTTTTCAACTTGTTCAACCGGCATGTTATATTGACCAGCAAGATCTTCAATTTCAGCTTTTACTTCTTCATCTGAAGTTGTAAAGCTTTCAGCAGCTGCAATTGCTTCGATTACTAAGTTAGTACGAACGCGTTTGTCAGCATCTGCTTCATATTGTTTGTGAAGATCATCTTCAGAAGTACCTGTAATTTGGAAGTACATTTCTGGAGAAATTCCTTGTTGTTGCATTCCTCCAAGGAATTCATTCATCGCACGATGAACTTCTTCATGAATCATTTCTTCTGGGATTTCTTTAATCTCAGCGTTAGCAACAGCAGCTTCAATTGCGGCAGTTTCTACTGCATCATCGTAAGCTTCTGATTTTGATTCTTCAAGTTCTTTACGGAATTTAGCTTTAAGTTCTTCTAAAGTTTCAACTTCTTCGTCGATGTCTTTTGCAAGTTCATCATCAAGTCCTGGCAATTCTTTTGCTTTTACTTCATTGACAGTTGTTACAAAAAGAGCTTCTTTTCCTGCAAGGTCTTCAGCTTGATAATTTTCTGGGAATGTTACTTTAACTTCGACAGTTTCACCAGCTTTTGTACCAACAAGTTGTTCTTCAAATCCTGGAATGAATTGACCTGAACCAAGTTCAAGACTGTGGTTTGAACCTTTTCCACCTTCAAATTCAACACCGTCAACTGAACCAACAAAGTCAATAACAACTGTGTCGCCATTTTCAGCAGCAGTTTCTTTTACTACAAGTTCTGCCAAGTTGTTTTGAGCGCTTGTTAAACGTGCTTCCACTTCTTCATCAGTAACTTCTTTAGTTGCGTCTACTTCAACTGTAAGGTCTTTGTAGTCACCAAGTGTGATTGTTGGTTTAACAACAACTTCTGCTGTCAATTCCCAATCAGAACCTTTTTCCATTTTTGCTACATCAATTTTTGGTTGAGCAACTGGTTCGATAGCAGCTTCTTTTACTGCAGCATCGTAAGCAGTTGGAAGAACAGCATTCAAGGCTTCTTCAAAAAGAGCTTCTTCACCGTACATTTTATTGAACATTTGACGGCTAATTTTACCTTTACGGAAACCAGGAACGCTAATGTTAGCTTTTACTTTATTAAAGGCTTTGTCAAGCCCAGTTTTAATTGTTTCTTGATCAATTGAAAATGAGAGTGTACCCTTAGTATCACTAGTTTTTTCAAAACTTACAGTCATTTTTTTCTCCTTATTTTGAGCCTAAGCCCAGAAATTCATACCTTTCAAGAATAGCACAAAATACGCTATATTTCAACCATTACTTGCTTTTTCAGCTTATAAAATATAATTTTTTATTTTCATTATTACTATTTTTAAATTAAAGAAGCCCAATTCTTTCAAATTGAGCTTCTTTTTATTTTCCAGGACTTAGCTTAGTCATAACTTCATTCCATAAATCATGATTAAATATATTGGAAGGATTTCCTCCACCTAGAAAGCCATAACCAACCATAAGCCCTAAAACAATGGCAAGGACTAACAAAATGATAACAAAGATGATAATTGATAATCTTAGTCCTAAAAATTTTATGGTCTTCTTGAACATTATTCTTCTCCGTCTTCATCTTTCACTCGGACAATATCAGCACCAAGTGCTTTTAATTTTTCATGGAATTTATAATAACCGCGGTCTAAGTGGCTTAATCTTCTTACAGTTGTTTGACCTTTAGCCACTAATCCTAAAAGAATCAAAGCTGCACTCGCTCTTAAATCTGTTGATTTTACTGCGGCTCCTTGCAAATTTGAATTTCCTTGGATTAAGGCTGTATTTCTAGTAATATCTACTTCCAATCCCATACGACGCATTTCTTCTAAATGTTGGAAACGATTTTCAAATACTGTTTCGACCATTACAGATTCTCCAGCCGCGATCGCTTGAGCGGCAGTCATTTGAGATTGCATATCAGTTGGAAAACCTGGGTGTGGCAATGTTTTAACACTTGTAGCTTTGAGTTTTTCAGGCCCTACGACTCTAAGTCCTGTTTCTTCTTGGGTGAAATTAACGCCCATTTCACTGAGTTTTGATATTAATGGACGATTATGCTCAGCAATTGCATCTTTAATTAGTACATCACCTTGGGTCATTGCTGCTGCAACCATGAAAGTTCCGGCTTCAATTCGATCTTGAACAACAGAGTGTTTTGCACCGTGCATTTTTTCAACACCTCTGATTATGATTGTATCAGTCCCAGCGCCCTTGACATTTGCACCCATTTTGTTCAAAAGATTGGCTAAGTCAACGATTTCTGGTTCGCGGGCCGCATTTTCGAGTGTTGTTACTCCTTCGGCTAAGGTAGCCGCAAGAATTAGATTTTGCGTGGCTCCTACTGAGGGGAAATCAAGATATATGTGAGCTCCTTTTAATTTATCAGCCTTAGCTTCAATGTAACCAGCATTTTGAGTAATTGTTGCTCCCATTTGCTCAAATCCACGCAAATGTAAATCGATTGGACGTGAACCAATTGAACATCCTCCTGGCATAGAAACCCGCGCTTGGCCATTTCTAGCTAAAATTGGTCCCATGACAACAATAGATGCTCGCATTTTGCTGACATACTCATAAGGAGCAGTTATTTTTATTTCAGAATTAGCTTTAGCAATGATTTTCTTTGCTTCCTGGTCAAAACTAATGCTCGTCCCTAGATGATCTACTAAATTATTCATCATAAAAACATCACTTAAAATAGGGACATTAGTTAATACAACTTCGCCTTCACTCGCAAGTAAAGTAGCGGCAAGAAGTGGAAGAACAGCATTTTTTGCTCCTTCAATTTCGACTTCTCCTTGAAGTTTTGTTTGCCCACCTTTTACAATTATTTTATCCATTTATTTAAATTCCTATTTTTCCTCTATTTTTAATTTATATTTTTAAATTATATCATAAAAGAAGATTCTATTTTGCTGAAACATTTCATTTGTTTTAACTTTTAATGTATTTTTGTATTTCTGAAACCAAATATGCTGGAGCTGTAAAAACTTGTTCTCTACAGTTAAACCTTGGTTTTTCCCCTGATGTTGTCAATGTGACAAAACCAATTTTTTCAGCGATAATACTTCCAGCAGCATAGTCCCATGGTTGAAGATTACTAAAATATCCCAGAATTTTACCTTCTAAAAGTTGACCATAACTGATTCCTGCGCTTCCAATAATACGAACCCCTAAAGTTTGATGGCTTAAATCTAATAAGCCGCCACTATTAGTGCGATACATATAACTATTCACCCCGAGCAAACTCTTATCAAGAGACATCTTTTTGCTTTCAAGTTCCTTTTGATTGCAAAATGCTTTATGACTATCACACCAGTATAGTTTATCTTTCATCACATCAAGAATTAAGCCAAATTTTCCAACACCAAATTCATAATAAGCAAGCATAATGGCAAAATTATCTTTTTGGACAATGAAGTTTGTCGTTCCATCAATCGGATCTAGAATCCATAAATGAGGAATTTCTGGATCAAACTTTATTTTTTCATCATCTTCTTCGGCTAAAATCTTATCCTCTGGAAAATGGTGCAAAATATTGCTTACTAATTGTTCTTGAACTTCTTTGTCAAAATTGGTCACTAAATCATCATAACGTGTCTTTTCGGTAATTTCGAGAGGAGAGCTGATATTTTCTTTTAAGAAATTTCCAGCATCTCTTACCCAATCTTTAGCTAATTCAAGCCTTGTCAGCACTGACAAATCGTTTCCCACTAGCTTCTACCTCCTTGAGCGCTCGATAAAGTGAGTAACCACTGCTCTGCTCAAAATCTCTTCCCAATTGTTTTTCCTGCATTTTTGAAGGAACAACTTTTTTGAAAGCAGCGTAAGACTCAAGAAAAAGCTCTTTTTCGACTTTACTTTCATAAAATTTCTCAACTTGATTGAAAAAAGAGAGCACTTCTGTCATTTCAGTAGTACTCCAACTTAAATCAAGAGGGTAATTATAATTTTCTTTCATGATCCTCCTGGCTAGGCCTCGGTCTCTTTTATTTATTTTTTATAAGCACGCAGAAAAATTTACTGACGAAACTGTCATAAAAAGCCTTTCTTCCATCTTCCTGTGGTCGTTTATTCCTTTAATAAATTAGTAAGTTGACTAACTTCGTTAATTTCACAAACTTGGACACTGGTTAATTTTGGCTTATTTGAGTTCTTCATCAGTAAACTTTGCCGACTTTTTAATCTATTGTAGTTAACATTTCTGCGCGACGATATTCTCGTGGTAAAAATGCACGAATCTCATCTTCGTTAAAACCAATCTGAAGGTGTTTTGAATCCGTGATAATTGGGCGTCTTAATAGATTTGGAAATTCAGTCACCAAATCTAACAACTCATTTATGGTTAAATTGTCAACATCCACAGCCAACTTTTGAAAAACTTTTGACCGTGTTGAAATAATGTCTTCTGTTCCATTTTCTGTCTTAGTCAAAATTTGACGCAAATCGTTTGTTGTCATCGGTTGTGTCAAAATATTGTGCTCTACAAAGGGAACTTTGTGGCTTTGCAACCAAGCGCGCGCTTTACGGCAGCTGGTACATGATGGCGATAAATATAAATCAATCACAGTCCTATTTCCCATCCTTTTAAAATTATCAGTAAGTTTATTTTTCTCCCTATTGGGCAAAAACTAATTTACATCTGGTAAGTATTATACCAAAATTAATATAGCAAAAAAAGTAACGTCATGGTTTTTATAAATTATTTTCTTATAAAAATTACAAAATTAGTCATTCATCTCTTCAAAAGTCTCTTGTAAATCTTCAAAATTAAGTAAATAGACTTCGTAATTTGAACTTTGTTTCATTTTTTCGACCATATATTTTAATTTTGTCTCATTTTCTTCATCGTAGAAAACAAATGATCCTTCTGTATTTTCAAGTAAAAATTCATTATACTGACGAAATTGACCCGGATTTTCGTAAGCGTCAAAAGCATATTTAACGAAATCAACTTGTTTGAAGCTTGCTAATTTTATTTGGTTATTCTCATTCCAATTTTGACCATGAGTCTCAAAAGGAAAGATTGTTCCGATTTGAAATTCATAGTCTGTTTGCAGTTCTTTAGCGACTTCTAAGGCCCAATATTCAAATCCCAAATTTCCTGTAAAAATGATCCAGCGCAGTCCTTCTTCTAAGAAATTTATCAATTTTCTTCTGATTGTTTTTTTTATAATTGATACTTTAATGTCTTTTTCATTGAAAATCCCTAGATCAAAACTTGTATAACCCATGATGAGCAGTGAATTCATAAATATTTTCCCCTTGTAAAATTTATGTTATAATAGACATTATATAACTAACTGAGAATTTTATAAAGGTAGAAGACAGAATGGTTAATTATCCTAATGGAAGGTCGCAGTCTTATAGCGCTGTTCCTAAAAAACAAAAAACACTGACAGAGCTGTCAGTAGCTAAAAAGAGTGCTCCAAAATCTAAAAGTCTTGTTGCTTTCGGAAAGCGAGGGATGAATTTTGAAGCAGAAATCAATGCAACAAATGATTACTATCTCTCACGCGGTCTTGCCGTTATTCATAAAAAACCAACACCGATACAGATTGTTAGAGTAGACTATCCCCAACGAAGTCGTGCAAAAATTACAGAAGCTTATTTTAGGCAAGCCTCTACGACTGACTATTCTGGAGTCTATAAAGGTCATTATGTTGATTTTGAAGCAAAAGAAACACACCAAAAAACGGTTTTTCCTTTAAAAAATTTCCATGAACATCAAATTGTTCACATGAGTAATGTTCTCGCTCAGCAAGGAATTGCTTTTGTTTTGTTACACTTTGCGGCGCTAGATGAGACTTATCTTCTTCCGTCTTCCTATTTAATTACATTTTATTACGAAAAAAATGGTTTAAAGTCAATCCCACTCGCTTATATTCGCGAAAATGGCTATAAAATTGAAACAAACCACATTCCTAGGATTCCATATCTAGAAATTGTGAATAAACTTTGTGAGGTACAGTAAAATTTCTACTAAATCTAAGAAAAATAAACAAAATAAGCGAGCAAAACGCGATTCTGCTAAATCAAAATGGTGGACAGCTGTTAAATTATTTTTGATTGTCTTCTTTTCATTAATCATCTTAGGACTGGCCGCCGGTGGTGCTGTTTTTGTTTATTATGCCAAAGATGCACCCACTCTAGACCTAGATAAACTTGAGTCAACCCCCTCTCCAAAAGTATATGATTCAAAGGAACAACTTGTTGCAACTTTAGGGGCCGAGCAAAGAAATTTAGTTAAAACAGATAATATTCCGGTGATGCTGGTTAATGCTGTTACTTCTATTGAAGACCATCGTTTTTTCAATACACGTGGAATTGATCCGATTCGGATTGCCGGTGCCTTTGTCAACAACTTAAAAGGCGGATCTTTAAACGGGGGGTCTACCCTTGATATGCAGTTGATTAAACTTTCATTTTTCTCAACAGATGAATCAGACCAAACTTTGAGCGTCAAAGTTCAAGAAGCTTGGATGGCTCTTAAATTGGACCAAAAATGGACTAAAGAGCAAATTTTTACCGCTTATGTCAACAAGGTAAATATGGCAAATGGCTATTATGGGATGGGAACTGCTGCGCAAGCCTATTACGGAAAAGATTTGACAGAACTTTCAATTGCTCAACTAGCTCTTCTTGCCGGAATGCCTCAAGCTCCTAATACTTATAACCCTTACACTAATGCTACTTCTGCCAAATGGCGCCGTGACATGGTTATCCGTGCAATGCGTCGCTATGATAAAATTACGGCTGAAGAAGAAAAAACGGCGCTAGCTACCCCAATTGATGATGGACTTAAACCTTTGGAACAAAGCGTTACGATTCCTAGTTATGCTGATAACTTCCTCAAACAGGCTATCGCGCAAGCCAAAACTTTAGCTGGTAATGATATTTTGAACGAAGGGGTTAAAATTTATACAACCCTTGATACTACAGCACAACAAAATCTATATAATATTGTTAATACCGGTAATTATATTACCTATCCAGATGATACAATGCAAGTAGCTTCAACAGTCACTGACGTCAAAACAGGCGCTGTAATTGCACAAATTGGGGGACGTAAACAACCAACCGATGTCACTTTCGGATTCAATCAAGCGGTTCAAACAGACCGAGATTGGGGTTCAACGATGAAACCAATTGTTGATTATGGTCCTGCTTTTGAGAATAATGTTTATACTTCAACAAATAATTATGTTTCTGACTCCCCAACCGCTTATCCGGATGGGACACCTTTAAAAAACTGGGATAATAATTATTTTGGTTCAATGACGGTTAAAAGTGCACTGGCACTTTCCAGAAACATTCCGGCCGTTAAAACTTTAATTAATGTTGGTTTAGATAATTCTACTAAATTCGTTGATGGACTTGGAATTAATTTGAACCCAATGCAGTATTCTAATGCTATCTCTAGTTATACCCCAGATAAAAATGGTGGGGCAAGTTCTGAAAAAATGGCTGCGGCTTACGCTGCTTTCTCAAATGGTGGTATTTATACTAAACCTTATTATGTTTCTAAAGTTGTTTTCCCTGACGGGCGAACAGTTGAATACAAACCAGTTCGTTCACGGGCAATGCAAGCTTCAACAGCGTATATTATGACAAATATTCTCCAAAGTGTTTTAACATTACCACTTTCAGAATCTGTTGGCTCATACGCTGCTGTTCCTGGCCTGCCTGCAGCTGGTAAAACAGGGACTTCTAATTATACTGATAGTGAAATGAAACAAATCACTGAAAAATATGGCTCACTCCCTGGAATGGTTTCTCCTGATGAAAACTTCGTTGGTTATACTCCTCAGTATTCAATGGCCGTTTGGACTGGTTATTCAAATCGATTGACTCCAATATATGGTACAAGTACTCAAATTGCCACTAAAGTCTTTTCATCAATGATGACTCAACTCAATCCTGACCCATCTGCTGTTGCGACTTGGACAGCACCTGAGGGCGTCGCCCAACAAGGTTCTGCTCTGGTTAAAACAGATAGTTCTGGTCAAGCCATTACACAATCTTCTGCTAATGGTGGCTAAATGATCATTAAAAAAATTGTTAATAAAATTGCTCAGGAAAATACTTATGTCCTGAGCAATTCTACTTCATACCTTATTATTGACCCAGGAAGTGATTCGTCAGCACTTCTTGAGTATCTAAAACTTACTGACAAAGCGGTCTGTGCAATTTTACTCACTCATGCCCACTTTGATCACATCATGGGATTAAATGATGTGAAAAAATATTTTCCTAACGCTCCAATCTATCTTCATCAATCAGAAAAAGAATGGATGAAAAATCCTGAATTAAATGCCTCGCTATTTTTTCTTGGAAAAGCAGTGACTGGACCAGATGTCGAACAATTTTATAACATCGGACAAAACTATGATTTAGAGGGATTCAGATTCCGAGTGTTAGAAACTCCGGGTCATTCCATTGGCGGAGTAAGTCTTCTCTTTGAAAGCGAAGGCGACTCCTGCCTGTTTAGTGGAGATGCTCTCTTTAAAAATGCGATTGGCCGTTGGGATTTACCAACTGGGAATCAAGCACAACTTTTAGAATCAATTCGTAGTCAGCTTTTTACGCTTGATGAGCATATTCGGGTGCTTCCTGGTCATGGACCAGAGACGACAATTGGTACTGAAAAATATCATAATCCGTTCTTCCAATAAATAAAAAATTACTGACAGAAATCCGTCAGTAATTTTTTATTTAAATTTTAATGGTCTGCCCAGGATGAATCATATCGTTAATTCCAAAACCGTTGAGAGCGGCCAATTGGTCAGCTGTCATTCCGTTGGCAGTAGCAATAGAATAAAGACTATCCCCATTTTGGATGGTGTAATTACCTGAGGTCAATGAAGCACTCGCTGAACCACTTGTGCTAACTTGTAAAACTTGTCCTATTTGGAGCATTGAATTGATATCATAAATTCCGTTGGCTGACATCAAAGCTGAAACTTTCATTCCATATTGTTCAGCAATTGAATAAAGACTATCTCCTGATTTTACCGTATAAGTAGCACCTGACTCACTTGAAGAAGCATTATTTGTAACTGTTGTTGAGCCCGTTGCTCCCGCGACTTGTAAAATTTCTCCGACATGGATATCATTAGCATTTTCCAAACTATTTGCCGACACAAGCGCCTCTACTGTTGTTCCATATTGTGCAGCAATTGCTGACAATGAATCTCCCTCCTGAACTTTGTAGGTTCCAACTGAATTTGTTGAGGTTATTGAACTTGTTGAAACAGCGCCAGCACTTGAAACTTCGCCCCCTTGGTCATAAACACTCAATCCAAGTTCGGCAATCACACTATTTAATTTAGAAGCATAAGTTGGATCAGTCGCATAACGTCCTTCAAGCCAAGCAGTCGCCTCTGAGTAGGAACTTGTATTCTCACGCCAAACTCCTGAATAATATGAGGAACTACGCAACATTTGAGCTTGGGCAACGCAGGCCTCATAGACCGAACTATAAGATTGAAATGGTTCAACAACATTTGTCATTACGCCATTTAAGTATTCTTGCGTTGGCAAATAAACTGGTGTTCCGGAAGTGTATTTCACCCCAAAAATATTATTATAATTACTTGCTAAAGCACTTTGACCGCCACTAGATTCCAAAATTCCTTGTGCAATCATTACTGATGGATAAAGCCCATAATCATTGGCTACTGGTACCGCAGCATTGATGATTTCTTGAACTGTTGCTGCTTGAGCTTTGATTCCACCTAAACTTGCCAAAGCAACAATTGACGCTCCAAGCGCTAATTTATGTTTCTGTTTCATTGAGTCTCCCTATATTTAGATAGTTTTTTGACTGAAATATGCCAATTGTATTTTTATTGTTACTTACTAGTATAAAAATTTTCTGACGATTTGTAAAGTCTTTTCTTTATTATTTTTTAAAAGTTTATTATCATAAATTTTTTTTAGAGCCATGATTATAATATTAGGAGGCAAAATTTTTTATTTGAGTTATAATGAAAATAAAGGAGCCAAAAAAATGACAAAAATCTATGAAAATATTACCGAACTGATTGGACGTACTCCTATCATTAAATTACAGAATGTCCCAGCCGATAGCGCTGATGTTTATGTTAAACTTGAAGCTTTTAACCCTGGCGGTTCCGTCAAGGATCGGATTGCTCTTTCTATGATTCGCGCCGCTGAAGCTGATGGCCGCTTACAGGCTGGCGGAACAATTGTTGAACCCACTTCTGGTAATACTGGAATTGGCTTGGCCTTTGTTGGTTCCGCTCTTGGCTACAAGGTCGTGATTGTCATGCCAGAGTCATTCTCACTTGAACGTCGTAAATTGATTCAAGCTTATGGTGCTCAGTTGGTTTTAACCCCTGCTAGTGGTGGGATGAAAGCTGCAATTGCCAAAGCAAAAGAACTTTCAGAAACAGAAGGCTATTTTCTAGCCATGCAATTTGAAAATCCAGCAAATCCTGAGGTTCATGAAAAAACAACTGGTGCCGAAATTATCGACGCTTTTGGCCCAACTGGACTTGATGCTTTTGTCGCAGGAGCAGGGACTGGAGGAACAATAACAGGAGTTTCTCACGCCTTAAAAAAAGCCAATTCAAATATTAAAACTTATGTTGTAGAAGCTGATGAATCTGCTATTCTCTCGGGCGAACCTGCTGGACCTCATAAAATTCAAGGAATTTCTGCTGGTTTCATTCCTGGAAATCTTGATACCAAATCTTATGATGAGATCATTCGTGTCAAAGGAGAGGATGCTATTTTAACTGCTCGTCATCTCGGGGGTAAAGAAGGATTTTTGGTTGGAATTTCTTCTGGTGCAGCCATTTATGCCGCTCTCGAAGTAGCAAAAAAATTAGGTAAAGGTAAAAAAGTGCTAGCCATTGCTCCTGATAATGGTGAACGTTACTTGTCAACTGCTCTTTACGATTTTGATTCTGAAAAATAAAATAAATAGTTACTGACAGAAACTTAAGAATAACCATCAGCTAAAAATTCTGATTGGTTTCTTCTAAATTTTTCTGTCAGTATTTTTTTCTAAAATCTAAACAAGTTATTTTTATATTTTTATATTTTAGGGTAAAGTTATTTTGGGAGCGCTTCGCTCTTGGAAAATTTTAATAAGGAAAAAACAATTTCATGAATAAATCAAAAATTATTGCTTTCTCTGCAGTTTCTCTTTCTGCTGCTCTATTACTGACAGCCTGTGGAAACTCTAGCAGCAAATCTGAACAGCCGACTCAAAAGGCAAATTACAGCTTTGCAAGCAATATTTTAACCCTTGACACCAGCATGGCAGCTGATGTTAATTCCATTGATGTTCTTCTCAATGTTGATGCCGGACTTGTTCGTTGGAATCCTGATGCGCAAGTTGTCAATGATTTGGCAAAATCAATTGACGTTTCAAAAGATGGTAAAACTTATAATGTAACTTTGCGAGACGGGTTAAAATGGTCAAACGGCGCTAAGTTAACGGCCGCTGATTTTGTTTATGGCTGGCAAAGAACCGTTGACCCCAAAACTGGTTCACAATATGCTTATGCCTTGACACCAGTTGCTAATGCCAGCGAAATAATGGCCGGTAAAAAAACAGTTGATTCTCTTGGAATTAAAGCTGAATCTGATACAAAATTAGTCATCACTTTAGCAACACCTACTCCTTACTTCAATAAATTACTGACACTTCCAGCTTATTATCCCGTCAATGAAGCTTTCGTTAAGAAAATGGGAAATAAATATGGGACAAGTTCAGACACCAGTCTCTATAATGGAGCTTTCAAATTTGTCAAAGGAAAAAACAATTGGACTGGTTCAAATGAAACTTTCTCAATTGTAAAAAATGACCAATTCTATGACGCCAAAAATGTTAAGCTTTCTGGTGCAACTTACCAAATCGTAAATAATCCTAACACTGCTGTTAACCTTTTCAAATCTGGAAAACTTGATGTTGCTAATCTTGCCACTCCTGAATTAGTTTCTGCAAACAAGAAGAATAAAGATTATAAAGCTTTGACTTCACCAAGAATTGATGTTTTAGAATACAATCAATCTGGTAAAGTTCCTGAACTTTCTAATTTAAAAATCCGTCAAGCTCTAAATTTAGCAACAAATCGCAAAAACTTGCTTGAGATTGCTGCGCCAAGCTTTTCAATTACAAATACTGTGACCCCTAAAAAGTTAGACCAAGCACCAAATGGTCAAGATTTCGCGACTTATGCCGCTCAGCCTTATACCTACGATGCCAAAAAAGCTGCCGAACTTTTTAAAGAAGGTCTAAAAGAGTTAGGAAAAACCTCAATTACACTTGAACTTGAAGGCGCTAATGATAATTCATTCGCTAAAGCGGCAGTGGACTATCTCAAAGGAAATCTTGAAAAAGACTTACCAGGTTTGACCATCAACGAAAAGCTAGTCTCATCTGCTCAACGCCAAAAAGATGTCCAAAATAATAATTTCCAAATTTTATTAACCAGCTGGGGGGCAGATTATAATGAACCTTCTGATTTCTTGATGAACTTTGTGTCAGGAAGTTCAATGAATCACGGCTTAGTCGATAATAAAGACTTTGATAAAGCTTATAATGCAGCCACTACAGCTCCAGACGTTCTGTCAGCAGATAAACGATACGCTCATTATAAAGACGCTGAGAGAGCACTTTATGAGTCAGCTAACGTCAACCCACTTGCTACCGAATCTGTGTCTTTATTACTGAATCCAAAACTCAAAGGAATTTCTACTTATAATTCAGCCATGATTTTTGATTTACGTCACGCTGAAATCACTAAATAATAAAAAAATTTACTGACAGATTTTTGTCAGTAAATTTTTTATTCTGTCAGTAACTTTTAAACTTCATGACGAACATGGCCGGGCTCAAATAATTGCCCCCAAGTCATATTTCCTAAGACTTTTTTATTAATGACTTGATTCAATCGACTAATGCTCACGCCATCAGTGCTTGTTGAATCATGCAAAATAAAGCCTCCACCAAGATAAATAGCCGCATGTTGCTCATCCTCACTTGCATCGTCAGCAGTAATTAATAAATCACCACGTGCTTTATCAGACCACTCTTCGGCTGTCCCTGTTTGGGCAAGTAATGAAGTTGAAGCCGCAAATTGATAAACTAAAGACTGACCACCCAAACGAAACATCTGAGCAATGAAACTTGAGCAATCAAATTCATTTTTCGCTACTGATTCATCAGTTCGCCCCCCACCATAAACATAAGGACTCTTTCCAACCAATTTCATTCCTGAAGAAATTGTTTTTTCAATGACCTTATTATTTGTAGTCAATTGACTAGCTACTGCTTCATAAGTTTTGACCACATCATCTTTTCCAGTTTTCTTTGAGAAATAATAATAATATCCATCAATTTTATGTAGTCCATAGACCATTTTACCGTTTACCGGACTGAAATAAACGGTTCCCCCATTCACAGTCTGCAAGCCTGTCTTCATGACACCCGTTGATGAATCAAAATAATAATTATTCCCATTAATTGTTTGAAGACCTGTCAATTTTTTTTGCCCAGCATAAGCATAGGTTTTATTTGATTTATTAACCAATTTAATCGTTGATGCCTGAACATCTTGACTATGATATATTTTATAGCCGACAAGAAAACATAGGAGGACTAGGCAAGTTAAAATAATTAGTTGTCCTTTTTTATCAATATTTTTGGAGCCACTTTTTTTATGATCATTTGTTCTTTTATTCATATCTATTTATAACACGTGAATTTTAATGATAACTTAATAAGAATATTTTAAGATTTAGATAAGAAAAGGTGATTTGAAGTTAATTTCAAATCACCTTTTTTCATTTCTAAAAGAGCCACAAACAATCTAGCTATTTTTCTCACCAAGGTTTAGCCACTTACTTTTTCCAACTCTTGATAAATTTGACGGAAAACAGTCAAAAATTGTTCAACTTCCGCCATATTATTTGTAGAATCCAATGAAATTCTAACTGCGCTTGTTGCCAATTTTGAAGGAACATTCATTGCAACTAAGGTTCCAGCGGCAGCATTTTTCTTTGAAGAACAAGCCGAAGTGGTTGAAATATAGATATCATGCTGTTCAAAAGCATGAACAACAACTTCTCCACGAACCCCTCGAATACCAAAAGTCAAAATATTTGGTGCGAAATCAGTCATTTTACTAAAAACATGAACTTTTTTATGTTTTTCAAGTTCTTCTAAAATCACTTGTTTCATTGCTAACACTTTTTTTCTTTTGAAGTCGTCTTCATCCAGAGCTAATCGAAGCGCCTTAGAAGTCGCAGCAATTCCAGCCAAGTTTTCTGTGGTTGAGCGCCAATTATGCTCTTGACCACCACCATGTAAAAGAGGAGTTAATCTTTTCCCTTTTTTGGCGACCACAATCCCCACTCCTCGAGGACCATGAAATTTATGAGCCGATAAAGTTGCAAAATCAAGTCGGTCCGTCAGCCAAGTTTCTAAAGGGACTTTCCCAATCGCTTGCACCGCGTCCACATGAAAAGAAATGGTTGGCTTATCGGCTAATAGTTCAGAAATCTCCTGAATCGGTTGAATAGCTCCCACTTCATTATTGACTGCCATCACTGATATTAAAATCGTTTCATCTCTAATCAATTTTTCAAGTTCGGAAACAATAACAAAACCATCCGCATCAACAGGCGCATAATCAAGTTCAAATCCTTGAGTCTTGAGCCATTCTGCCGCATTTTTTACTGCAGGATGTTCAACGCTGGAAACAATAATATGATTACCATAAGGTCTTTTTTCAAAAGCCACACCTTTAATAATCCAATTATCGCCCTCTGTACCCCCACTTGTAAAAAATATTTCTTGTGAATCAAGACCGAGTAATTCAGCAATTTGTCGTCTGGAAGCCTCTAGCAAACGTGTGGCCGTCGTTCCCAAGCCATGTAAACTTGAAGGGTTTCCCATAATTTTTGTTGCTACATCTGTATAAGTTCGTAAAACCATTGGATTAACTGCCGTCGTAGCAGAATTATCAAAATATATCATTTTTTATCCTTAATATTTAAAAATCAATCTTATTTTATCACAAAAAATGTCTGAGCGTTGAAAAATAATATAAGGAGTAAATCTCAAGAGCACCTATTGTAAGAAAACTCAGCTCTCTTTATTAAATTTTTTGACAATCTGCCGATTTCTAATCATCGAATAAATATAAACCAAAATAAAAATAAGAAGCCAGGTCACAGTAAAACTCCAAATATGATTATGCCAAGAGTTATCAAACAACCAAGTATTCACTAATAAGTAAATAAAAGCTAAGAAATAACTACATAAGGCTTGGCTGATAAACTCTACTAAAGCGATACTAATAAACTCATCAATCACTTTAGAAATGAAACCTTGAATAAAGCCATAAATAAGAATTAAAGCCATAGACTCAAGCTCAATCTTTCCGCCATATAGTAAGGTGAGAAAAAGTCCACAGACTAAAGCAATAAGGATTCCTTTAAAAGCAGAAATTAAATATTTCATTTTCTAGCTCCCTCTTTTAATTTTTGGTTGATATTTGCCAAATATCTTCGGCTGACAGGCAGTTTATCCTCAGAAATCCAAAGTACCACCCCATACACGAAATCCGTTTCTAAGCGTGTAATTTGCTCAAAATTAACCAAAGTATTTCTTGAAATTTTAATAAAGTCTTTGGCTAATTTTTTTTCATAAAAGTACAAAGGAGACCTTACTCTTATCTTTCCACCTACCGTATAAAATTCGAGATAATTTTTTATTGATTTTATATATAGAATTTCTCTTATTTTAATAATTTCAAAACCTTGATTTGTTGCCAAATAAAGTTTATCCTCTTCGTTTGCAGTCAAATCTTGCAAATGATAGTGCTTGACTACTTGTGAAAATTCCTCTTCTGTTCGTGCAATAATCACAAGTTCTGATTCCTTTATATTAGGATCAATTTGTTTTTTTATTTTCACTTTTTTATTATATAAAGAAATGCTTACTTAAACAATTATTTAACTAAAGCATCTTCTATCATTAGGCCTTTTTCTTATAAACAATGAGACTCAAAAGGCAAAGAACTCCAAAGCTTAGTAAGATGACTGACCAATTTGGAATAACCGTGTAAGTTGAAGTTAAGGTATGATTTAAATCTGAAAGTAACTGAGTCAGAAAAAAATGATCAGCGATTTTTCGGATTCCTCCCGAAAGTTGTGATAATGGAATCATCATTCCCGAAAAGAAGAATGAAAGAAACATAATCGGCATTGCAATCGCACTTGCTGTCGCCGTATTTTTGGCTAATAGTCCAATAATGATAGCTAATAAGCAAAATGGCAGTGAATATAAATAAAGTTTAAGATAAAAAACCAGTAAAATACTCAGCTTAGGAAAATCATAATGATAAGAAAAATGAGCGACTAATAAAATAGCGATTGTTGAACAAAAAATAATGATCATGAAACTGGCGATTTGTGCTGCTATATAAAATATTTTCTTTATGCCTCGCTGAATAAATAATTGATAAATCTTTCCAGATTGATATTCTGCTATTTGAACAGAAAGTGAGGTTAAACTTGCTGACAGAACACTATATAAAAGTATTGAAGCAATATTATTTTCAATATAGTGGGGAACGCTTTTTCCAAAGCTTGAGGAAAAAGCAAACATTAAAAACAAAGGAAAAATAAAGACAAAGAAGATTTGCGAAGGATTTCGATAGCGTAATCGCAATTCAAATGCAAAATATTTTAAAAATTTCATGATAATAATTCCTCCAAATCAATTCGATAGTCTTTTTGATATAAGACAATTTCCTTACTAAATCTAATGAGCGCTTCAGCAGCCAATTTTTTAGGGATTTTATATTGATATTCTTTAATCCTATATTCTTCAAAATCTGAAATATTCATTGAGCACTCTAAATACGAAAAGTCTTCCTGAATCAAATCTGATTTTTTCAAATCCGCAATAATTTGCCCCTCTTTAAGAATAATGAAACGATCACATAATTGTAAAGCTTCCTCCAAATAATGTGTCACTAAAAGTAAAGTGGCTTCCTTCACTTTCAAATTTGATGATAAAAATTTAAAAAGTTCTCCTCTACTTTCACTGTCTAACCCAGTTGTAATTTCATCTAAGAAAAAATATTCTGGACTATTTTGAAGAGCTGAAATCAAAAATAGTTTTTGCTTCTGTCCTCCAGAAAGATTAGAAAATCTTCGATTCAAAAATGATTCCATTCTGAACTCTTTAACTAATCTTCTCCCATAATTCTTAGCATTCTCATCACGCGCAAATAGAGATAAAACTTCATTTCCTAAAGCATCCGGAGGTAGGGTCATATTTTGCATGATATAACCCGTATTATTTGATGTCGGATTCATTGTTCCATAATCAATTTGTCCTGATGAAGCCTCCAGATTACCATTAATGATATTCATCAATGTTGATTTTCCAGCGCCATTATTGCCCAACAAAGCAACTTTTTCTCCTTGATTTAGTTCAAAGCTAATATTTTTTAGCACTTGATTTTTACCATAGGATTTTTCTATATTTTTTATTTTCATACTGCTATTTTAGCTTAATATACTAAAATCACTTCCCAAAACTCTGGGATAAATTGACAATAATTAGGGATAAAATATTTTTTTTATTTAGAAAATAAAAAAGGACAAGAATTTCTCCTCCCTTTTTCATAAAATTCATTTATCTCTCTTTCAAATTTACTGAAAGCCACTTAATGAAACATAAAAAATCATTATTGTAAAACAAAATTTGACTACAATTTTAACAATAAGTTTTTTATCGACTCTTTAAAAATTTATTAAACTTATTCTTTATCATTTTTCGATATTGATTTGGGGAACTTCCATAATGTTTCCGAAATACTTTAATAAAATAAGAGGTATTCATCAGCCCAACGCTTTGAGCAATTTCTGAAATAGAAGCATTACTAGTCAGCAAGTTAGTTTTCGCTTGCTCAAGTCTTATCATCATCAACTGTTGTCGAGGCGTGACGCCTTTTGTTTTTTTGTAAACATGTCGCAGATAAGAAGAGGAGCTATGGAGCCTGTGAGTTAATTCTTCAAGGCTGAACTCTTCCTTGTAGCAATTCTTTAAAATTGAATCAACTTCTTTGACCAACATCTCATTTGGAAGAATTTTATCCATTGGCTGACATCTTTTACAGGGGTGATATCCTTCGCTCTGTGCTAATTTAGGAGAACAAAATAGCTTGACATTTTCTCGTTTTGGTAATCTGGACATACAAGAAGGTTTACAAAAAATCTTTGTTGTCACTACACCATACCATAGTCTATTATCCAGTTTTTTGTCATTATTTTTAATGATTTCCCAAATTTCGTCAGTAATTACCAAATGTGAACTCCTGTTCATTTGATTGAATCAGATTGTTCAAGTGCTAAAAGTGCTTTTTTCTTATCAAGACCTCCAGCATATCCTGTCAAACTTCCATCAGCTCCCACTACTCGATGACAAGGAATAATAATGGAAATTGGATTATGAGCTACTGCTCCTCCAACTGCCTGCGACATATTTCTGGGGTTCTGCTCGTTTTGTTGAAGTTCTTTAGAAATCTGCTTATATGTAATTAAGGTTCCGTATGGAACATCACCTAATATCTTAAGTACTTTTTTTCTAAATTCCGTTACTACAGGATTTAATTTAATCATTTTAGAACTAGGGTTTTCTCCCCTAAAATATTGATTCAACCATTCTGTAGCTTTAATAATTGGTAAATTCTCATCATTTTTAGCCTCACTCAAATCATATCCTAAGCTAAAATATTTTTGCTCCTTAAACCATAAACCCAATAAACAACTTTCATCACCCAGAAGAGTCATTTCACCTAAAGGTGATTGATAATCCGCTTTATACAACATTTCTCTCCTCCTTTTAATTCTTGTTTTTTTATTATTAGTATAACAAAAAAATTGATTATAAAACATCACTATTTGGCTTTTTCATTGATAAAAAGATTTTTTAATAACTTAATGAATTAAACTTTACACAATACTAAACTAAATCATATCTATAATCAGAACACTTTTGTTCCCATTTAACATCGAAAATTTATTATTTTAGATTTTTTAATTAATCAATATTTTTTAATGCCTCAGTCATATCAAGACTCTTTATTCTTCGATTCGTCAGAATAATTGAAGAAAGAGAGGCTAAAATAGTTATCATAACAGCAATTAAGATACTTTGAAATGATATATAAGTATAATAGACAATTTGATCCGAAGTAAATATGGTGACATATTTTGATAAGAATAAATAACCAAACGGTATACCAATCAATACGCCAACAAATGTCGTAATAACTGTTTCTATCATTGTTAAATTCCGAATTTCTTTGATTGTAAGTCCTAAAACATAGAGTGTTGCATAGTCTCTCTTACGCTCAATGAAACCCAAAGATCCCAAATTATAAGAAATAACCAAAGTGAGCACAATTCCAAATCCCAAGATGAGCATAAAGATACTTGTCAGATTTTTCACCATATCAAACCCATTAATTCGTTGAGATTTTAAAGAGATGATTTGAGAAATAAGACTATTTTTATCCCTCATCCAATTGTCTGACATAAGCGCCGTTGGACTAAACAAATAGCCAGCTTCTTGATACGCTTTTTTAGTCATATAAATTCCCTGTAAAGAATTAACTTTTAATATTCCTTTGACAACAAATTTATTAGACGCTGTTGTTAATGCAGGATTTAGTACAATTTCATCATTTCTTTTTATATTTTCTTTATTAGCTAATCCCTCAGTAATATAAACGCCTTTGTCTTTAATAGTATTCCCCGATAAATCTTTAATGTCTAAAAATTTAGTAGATTCGATAATCGTAAAAGGTTCGTTGACTATTTTTCCTTGAAACTTTACCTCCGTGTAAAGATTCGAGATTAGATTTCCCTTCATCTGTTTCTTCAAATCATCAACTTCTTGTAGGTTACTATTAGGCTTTATTTGTAATAAGGTTTTGTATTTAAACTCTCTCCCAAAAGATTGATTAACTTGATGATTCATTGTATCCCATGTTCCTAAACCTATCATAATCAATGCAATCCCACCTGAAACACCAATAATGCTCATAAATGTTCTCACTGGATGTTTTAAACTATCTCTAAATGCCCAGCGATTCCCTATATTTAAGTTTTTGAAACTTAATGGACGTTTTTTCACTTTTGAAATTTCTTTACCGGAAAGAACATCCACTAATGCT
This sequence comes from Lactococcus sp., assembly GCF_036648155.1. NCBI lineage: Bacteria > Bacillati > Bacillota > Bacilli > Lactobacillales > Streptococcaceae > Lactococcus > Lactococcus sp. The sequence continues at coordinate 20,632 of NZ_JAVXIY010000008.1, forward strand.
TCCCCTCTACCACCATTTGCGGCAAAAAAAGCAGAGATAGTGCTAATAAAGACTGCTATAACAGAAATAAGTACAGCATCCAGTTTATATGAAATTCTCCAATAAGGTAATGTAAACATGGTTTCTTGCGATTTCAAAACGAAATTTGATAAGAAAGGAGAAAAAATCCACGCAAGAATAATAGCACTTATTCCTACAACAAAACCGTAACTTGTATAGTAAAATAAAATACTTCTTTCAGAATAGCCAAGTGCTCTTAATATTGCAATATCTTTTCTTTGAGCAACAATAAGCCGTTGAATAGTAGTATAGACAGCTAAAAATGCTAATAAAGAGAATAAGGCTGAAAATAAAAGAGAGAGATTTTTTATCTGGTTAACACGATTAACAGCAGTTGATATATTAGCATTTGTTGCTTGATTCTGATAAGTAATATATTGAGAACCTAGAATAGTTTTTATTTTCTTCGGAATAGTTGAATTAACTTCTCCTTTAATTCTTAATATTGTAGTCCCTGCCATCATTTGAGTTTGTTGATTGCTGACAATCCCATAACCATAATGCTTGAATTGCGGAGCCATGTAATTACTAGACCCTGTAAAATATATATTTTCTGGAGATATTACGATTCCAACCACTTTCAATTTTATTTGCTGTCCCTTCTCTAAAGAAGTGATGACATCTCCAAGAGAAATATTATTCTCTTTTGCAAAATCTCTGTTTATGTTTATCTCGTTTTCTTGTTTCACCGCCTTACCAGAAAGTAAAGTAGTTTTAGAAATATTGCTATTTGCGGTCTTGGTCATGAGTTCCATATTATAACTCTCATGACTTCCTTTTATTTGAATTGAAGTAGAAATATGTTGTGACGTTTCAACTTTATCTACTCCCTCAATTCTTTCTATTTGAGAAAGTTGCCCCTCTGTAATAAAACTCGCTTGAACCCAGGAGCTTGCTAAATTTTGTTGTTGAGTATATCCCGAAACGCTCTTATTCATTCCTTGCCAAGTTCCTTGTAACCCAACATAAAAAAGAACGCTTAAAAAAATCATTAAAAAGGCAGAAAAGAAACTTACCCAATTTTTGATTATAGTGCGTAAAAGTTTGTTAATAAGAATTTTCATTCCCAATTCACCTCAGATACTTTTTTTGGTTTTTCATTGTTCTTTATACTTGATATTTCACCGTCTTTTAGTTTAATCACTCGGTGACCTAATTCAGCAACCTTATCATTATGTGTAACAATAACGACTGCTGTGTTCTTGTCACTCGTCTCTGTTAGCAATTGAAGTATGGACTGTGAAGTACTACTATCTAATGCTCCTGTTGGTTCATCACATAATAATAGAGTTGGTTTTTTCGCTAAAGCACGGGCAATGGCAACACGTTGCATTTCACCACCAGATAACTGATCTGGAAAGTTTTTTATTCTATGTAGTAAACCAACCTTTTCGAGTAATTTCTCTGCTTGATTTTCATTACTTTCATTAAGCTGTTCAGCAATAGCCACATTTTCAAAAGCAGTTAAATTTGAAATAAGATTATAAAATTGGAATACAAAACCTACAGTATGTCTACGGTAGCTTGGCAGATCTTTTTCTTTCACAAGTGTGTTATTAATAACTAATTCTCCAGAGCTTGGCGTATCAATTCCTCCAAGAATATTTAGTAATGTACTTTTTCCAGAACCACTTGGACCTAAAATAATTGTAATCTCGTTTGGGCTAATATCTAATTCAATATTTTTTAAAGCGTTAATATCAGTCTCCCCATTTTTATAAGTTTTGCTTATATTATTTAATGAAATCATGTTTACTCCTAATACTTTGATAATATTTTTATCTTCTCTGTCAATGTTGTCTCTTTGTATTGTTCAATTATTTGTTTAGATATCGCTTCACGACTTTCTTTAATTATCTTTTCGGCCCTTTCAATTGCTTCTTTTGTAGACATTACCTGCGGAAGTTTGAGTATATCAATGATTTTTGTTAGCCTTTCAATCTGACTCCCACCAACTGTATAGACTGGAATTCCTGAAAAATTTTCAAAACTTTTTTGAATTTCTCTATCCGACAATTTCCTGTATTTCTCAGAAACTGGTCGGTGCCCATCCTTATTCATTTCAAATTCTATTGGTAAATGGATAACTTCCGTGTAGGTTTTTTTCGCATGTTGATTGACTACTTGCCCGTATGCATCTAAATATTTTCGTAAAAATCGTTTAGAATTTATTCCTAGTACCGCTTTTATCATTTGCTGATACTTAGGAGAACCAGGATTTATTCCAACTTTTAAACGAACTGTGCCGTAAATCCACTCATTAAGCACAGAACCATCTGAAATGAAATCACTATTTTGATTGATAAGTTCAGTTTCAGCGTGTATTCTCTCTTCAAAACGTTTCAAACCTAATGCTATAAGTTCAGTCACATTCATTTCTTGAAATTTTCTTCCTGGATATAAATCCGTTAATATTTCACGGGCAGATAGTGCATTTATTAAAGGAATTCCCGTAGCCAACGCTAAGGCAGTTGTCGTTGTTGTTTTTCCTGTCGAATAAGTTCCAGAAATCACTATATGTTTAGCCATCTCAATTTTTCTCCTTTATAATGTGCGCTGTTTTTCCTTTGAAAGTTACTAGATGATTACTATCATATCCAATCATCTGCATTGCATTCCAAGTTTTATCGCCTACTTTTATGATATTTGCTTTTTTAATATTTGTTTCTAAATGTAAAATATCTCCTATTTTCCCTGAAAACTGTGGACTTATTTCTGCATATAATGAACGCACCCAAAAATTTTCTGAATCTTCCCTTAAAATGCAATCATGATGATAAGCAATTGACTCCGCAAGTTGAGCAAAAATTATAAGAAAAGATAATAATGACATTTCATTTTCAAAACCAGACTGAAGACCTGAATAGTTATATATTGTCTCTTTCATTACACTAATCTGTGCCGTCACAGTAGAATTTTCTTTGAATTCAATATTCTCAATTTTATTGGTGAGATGTTTAATATGGTTCTTCCAATAACTTTCAACCTCTTTATTTTTATTTCTTTTAGTTCCTAAAAACTTTTGAAAAGTTCCTCTAACTTTCATATTCCCCACCATAATTTCCAAACTTAAAGTATCGTCATTTTTTTGTGGAGAGATTAAATGAATATCAATATCTATCAAATTTTCTAATGGAGCTTTACCCATCTCAACCTTAAATGATGTTAATTTCAAATTTTCAACATTTACAGATGGTTCAACTTTTTCCATGTACTCTTCGAATGCCAAACAAGAAAAAACTAAACAATCTACACTGCTTAAGTGTTGTTTTTGTGCAACAGACTTTTTAATCGACCAATTTTGGAGAGATGAAACCGTTCCTTTAAGAAAATAGTCATTTCCTTCTTTCCAAAATCTTGTAATCTTATGAGAAATAGATTTATACTTTGAACCAAAATATCTATTTTCTGCTTTTCCTAGAACTTCATCAATTGTTATACTCATAATAAAATTTCCTTCATAATTAATACATTAATTTTACACTTTTGACAAATTTTGTAAAGTACTGTAAAATAGTAAAGGTGTAATCTATTAAATTGGAGTGTTTTATGACAAAAAGAATTGATCCCAATCTCTCTAATAGAGAAGTTTTTACATTAACTAATTGCCCTATTCAACCTGTCGTTGATATAATTAGTGGCAAATGGACTTCTCTCATTTTGTGGGAAATATCGAAAGGAAATAATCATTACGGTTCATTGCAAAGAACTTTAAAAGGGATAAGTACTCGCACTTTATCCTCACGTTTACATATGTTAGAAAATGAGGGGATAGTAAAAAGAATAGTTACTTCAACTATTCCTCCAACGGTTGAATATCTCCCAACAGAAAAAGGGCTCTCTATGGCACCAATTCTCTATGCTATGAAAACTTGGTCAAAAGAACATAACTATTCTTAAAGAGAAGTTGATACTCGTTTAGTGACACATTGGTCAATCTAATTATTTCTCGCTTTATTGCGTATAAATGATATAATGTTAAAAAAATGAAAGAATATCTTAAATGGACCTATTGTTAAGAAAAGCTTTGGCAGATGATTTTCAAGAAATCGCCTCTGTTCACCACAACGCATGGTTAGAAACGTATAGTAATTTATTGCCTAAAGATTTTTTAGATAATCGCAGTCTTGAATCAAGTATTCGTATTTTTAAAAATAATCATTGTGTTGACACAGTCGTTGCTGTCGTAAATGGTAAGATTGTAGGTTTCTGCGGTTGGGGTAATCTTCGCGAAAATATCTTTCATGAAGAACTTAGTGAGATACAAGGAATCTATTTACTTAATCCTTTAAAAAAAAATAAAATTGGAAGAAGAATGATTGAATTTGCTCTAAGGGAACTTCGATTGGAAGGAAATCAAAAAGTTGGACTTTGGGTTCTAAGTACCAACAAAAATGCTATTTCTTTTTATAAGAAAATTGGTTTTACTGATACAGGGAAGTTCAGGGAAGAATACTTAGGGCAATTCGTAATAGAGCTATTTTTTACCAAGGACCTCTGATATCATAGAGTGGTAAAATCACTATAAAAAAAACCGTAAAAGTATACGGCTGATTATTCTTTTATAAGAGATGAGGATTGATTTGTATTTTTATTTAAGAATATTTAAGATTATATTTTTATAGCAATGAAATAAAATAAAAAAAGCACTCCTAGTTAAAGGGTGCTTTTTTTACGAATACCTCAATGAAAGGTTAATTAATTATACTCTAACTGATTAAATAATACAATAAAAACGTATTAAAATAGGGACTATGAAAAAAGAGCCAAGAAAGAATTCTGTATTAAAATAAGTTTTTCTTTCAAAGAGTAGACTTCAAATAAGCGCTAAAGAGGATTAATCCTTGCCAATATTTTTCCCTCCTAATTAAATTTATAATTCAATCAATGATATTTCTAAAGCTGTAATAGTTATTGGCAAAATGAAGATTTCAAACTCTTTTTTACATCCTCTAGTCATTTGTCTAAAACAAAAAGCGCCACGAAGAACGTGGCACTTGATGTTAAATTCTACTAATTATTTAACTGCGTCTTTCAATGCTTTACCAGCTTTGAATGCAGGAACAACTGTAGCTGCGATTTTGATTGCTTCACCAGTTTGTGGGTTACGTCCTTCACGAGCTGCACGTTCGCGAGTTTCGAAAGTACCAAAACCGATCAATTGAACTTTTTCACCTTTTGCAAGGAATTCAGTTACAACTTCACCAAAAGCATTAACTGCTTTTTCTGAGTCTTTTTTAGTCAATCCTGTTTTTGCTGCAACTTCAGCGATAAGATCTTGTTTGTTAGCCATTTTAGAAATGTCCTCCATTTGTTTTTTACCTTAAACATAGGCATTTTTCATTTTAGCAAATCTTAGCCCAGTTTGCAAGTCAAAATGCCATTTTAAGGCGTTTTTCAGGCTTTTTTCATGAAATCAAAGATAAAATTTCCTTTAACTAAATCAATTTGATTAACTTTAATATAAAGATTACTTGCAAGCTTAATTTTTGGTAAATTAATGACAATTTGATTTTTTTTGCTTTCGACTTGTACAAAGTCTGGCAAATCATATGCTTTAACGATTTGTAAGACTTCTGAGGTCGGCAAACTCAAACTTCCAGCAGAAATATTTTGAACAGATAAACTGATAGAGCCGTCTGATAATGCCAAAGGTTCAAAATAGATGTACAAGGGAATTTTAGTCCCAAACAGTTTATAAGAAGCTTCAAGAACTGCTTGCTGATTAGAAATATAGAACTTATAAGTCATTTCTTTCGTTTGGTAAGTTTCTAAATAACTGTTGATTAATTCATTGAGTTGTGAAGTGGTACTACTGATTTGAGCGACCTTTTGGTCAGAGCTGCTGACTGATTTTTGGTTCAAAACAGTCTGATCTCTGGGTGTCGTGACGCGGATTGCTACAAATACTATCCCAGCCAAATTAAGAGCTAAAAGCACAAGAAAGAGCCATTTCCAAATTGCACTTTTCTTAACTTTTTCTTCGGCTTCATTCTTTGACTTCTTTGAATCCTTTGCTTTAGATTTTCTGGTTTGACTTTCTTTATTTTCCATTTGCTTCTCTATTCTACAAGTTTCATTTGTTCTTTTACTTTCATCACCCTTGATGATGCTTGATTAATTTTTTCTGCAAATCCCTGATCAGATTTTGCTTTTTGCAAAACTTCTGAAATCATTTCTGGAATTTGAGTGGGCTCATTGGCTAGGACAATGTCATTTCCCGCTGACAGCGCCAATACTGCTCTTTGGCCTGGTGACCAAGCTTGAACTTGAACAGCGTTTGATAAATCGTCAGTAATTACCAAACCATCAAAGCCTAATTGATTTCGGAGTAAGCCATCAACCATTTTAGGTGAGAAGGCTCCCGGAAGCTCAGGGTCAATTTGATCATAAATTGCTGTCGCCGTCATAATTGATGGAACTCCCGAAGAAATTAATTCTTTAAAAATCTGAACGGATTCACTTTTAGGATTTGTTTGACTATCTCTGACGCCAGCATTGATATCCGTGTTAACTGTCACCGCTCCAAGCCCTGGAAAATGCTTGGCGGTTGTTAAAACACCAGCTGATTTCATTCCTTTAGAAAAAGCATCGGCATGGCTGACAATATTAGCTTTGTCATAAGCATACTGACGACTCCAGTAGCCAATCGGAGCATTTTGTGGTGCAAAATCAGCAGATAATACCTGGTCAGCAACTGGAGCTAAATCAAAATTGATTCCAGCGGCTGAAAGTTCACTCCCCCAATTTTTAGCTTCTTCTTGTAATTTTTCTGGCGCCCAACTTCCTTGGGTCAATCCATTAGGCATTTCTGAAAAACCAGCCCCTTGAAGAACCTGAACATTTCCTCCCTCTTGATCACAAGAAATTAAAAGACGGCGATTAGCAGGTGCTAAGCCTTGTAGCTTGTCAGTAATATCTTTCATTTCAGGAATACTGAGATTAGAGCGGCCCGTCAAAATGATACTCCCAACCTGATATTTTTCAATCGCATCAAAAGTTGCTTGGTCATAGTTATTTGCAGGCATCCCCGTCATAAATAACTGACCCACTTTTTGTTCTAAAGTCATTTTTGGCATTTTTTGGTCACTTTTATTTTGACTACTTGAATTAGTTTTTGTTTCTGAAACTTGATTTTTCTTTTTACTTTTGATTGCTTCTTGATTATTTAAATGTCCTGACAGACCAAGAACTCCTGACACAATAAGTGCACAACCAATAACAAGGCCTAGAAAAACGACTGGTTTTGCTTGTTTCTTTAATCTTTTGGTCACTTCTGGTTGACCTCCTTATAGCTTGCAAAGACTGCATCAGCCATAATTTGATAACCGATATTATTTGGATGGAAATGGTCTTCAGTATAAAGTAAGTTATTAGCAACCGCACTCGTTGAACTATCCGCTTCAACTGCCTGCTTATCTCCTGAGCCTTTATAAAGTAAATTATTAATTGGAATAAAGTAAGTATTTTTTTCTTGACTGACAACACCAGCAGTTGCGGTATTCCAACTATCTATCACATTTTGCATGACAGTAAGGTCTGGAAAGTTAAGATAAAATGGATTATAAATTCCTAAGACATAGATTTGTGCTTGAGGATTATTTTCACGAATTTCATCCAATAACTTTTTAACTCTTGCCTGATAAAGCTCTTCTGGCTTAACAAAGTCCTTTTCAGTCATTGAAGATAATTTAGTCACATTATCTCGAATGACTTTTAGTACATCGTTGCCTCCAATTGTAATCGTGATGATATTGGCTTTTTTAAGTCCGTCAGTAATTTTCTTACTTTTCATCATGCGATTATAGATTTGAGTACTTGTATCTCCAGCCTTTCCGAAATTTTGACTACTGACAGAGCCGCCAGTAGAATTTTCAATCTCTTTGGCAAAAAGTGGAACAAAGCCACCTTGTCCAGTAGCATCCCCCACTCCTTCTGTCAGTGAATCTCCCAAAGCAGCATAGGACACATGTTTTACTGACAAAGCCGATACTTTCTTCTCAGTTCTAAATCGGTCACCAGCTTTTGGAAAAGCAAGTAAAAACAAGCCTAAAATTAGCAAAATTGCCAGCAAAAAGCCGGCAAATGTACGTATAAAATTTTTCATCATATTTTTAGATTTATCATTCATAATCAATCATAATTGCCCAAGCCCCAGGACCTGTATGTGTGGCAATTGTTGTATTGGTGTCCAAAATTGAAATAGGTTTTTCAACAAATTTTTGTAAGACATCTTTGGCTTTTTGTGAAAACTCCAAACCTTGCGCATGAGAAATTCCAATTTCACGAATTTTACGCCCAGAACTACTGATAGTATCTGATAATTCTTCAAGCCATTTGTAAAAAGTTTTGCTTCCACGTCCACGCAAAAGTGTGTTCAATTCGCGGTCTTTTAATGTCCCAATCACCCGAACTTGTAAAAGACTTCCAAAAAGTCCTGTCATTCGACTGACGCGGCCACCTTTAACCAAATTTTCTAAAGTTGAAAATCCGATGAAAAGTTCAGTATTTTCCCGAATATATTTAATTTTTTCTAGAATTTCTTCTTTGGTTGCCCCAGTTTTTGCGAGACGCGCTGCTTCGACCACTTGGAATTTTTGAGCTTGGTCAGTAAAATCACTATCAATGACGGTGACATTACGTCCTGAAAGCATTCCCCCTTGGCGTGCTGCTTCAACTGTTCCTGACAAAGCTTCTGTTAAATGAATAGAGATAATCTCATCATCCTCAGCAGCAATTTTTTCATAAACCTCGGCAAAAACACCAACTGGTGGCTGACTTGTTTTAGGCAAGTTTTTTGATGCAGCCATCTTGACCATGAAATCTTCAAACTTCAAGTCGTCGTCTGAATACATTGTTCCATCGATCGTTACTGACAACGGAACAATAGTAATGTCAAGTTCGCGAGCAAGTTCTGGCTCAATCGTAATGGATGAATCTGTCACAATTTTTATTGGCATATTTACTATTTGAACTTACGCTCACTCTATATGAGAGAGTCGTTCGTTCAATTCCTTTTCTATACAATTTGTGCTATCATATATTATAACAAATTTTCAGTTGGAAAGAGCAAAAAAGGTTGAAAATATTATTTTTTTGATTTCAAAACAAATCATAAAATTGCTCAAAAGCTGAATAAATCAATAAATTGGAGAGAACAAATGGAAGAAACACAAGGTTCAAAAACCTATCAGATTCTCAATGAGATTTTCAATGCGATCACTCATGGAGCAGGAACCGGCTTAGCAATTGCCGCCTTAGTTCTTCTCGTGATTAAAGGTGCTGCTTCTGGGTCTGCACTTGAAGTTGTTGCTTTTACAATCTATGGAGCCTCATTAGTAATTCTTTTTCTGTGTTCCACATTAGCACACAGTTTACATTTTACTAAAGCGGTCAAAGTTTTTCGGGTTTTTGACCATAACGGGATATTCTTTTTAATTGCTGGAACCTACACGCCTTACTGTTTAGTTGCTTTAAATAATTGGTTAGGTTGGATTGTGCTAGCAGTGATTTGGATTTGTTCTATTTTGGGGATTGTCTTAACTTCAATTTACTTGCCAAAATGGGGTAAAACTCCTAAATTATCGACCGTTTTATATGTCGTTCTTGGTTGGATGATTTTAATCGTTATTTATCCTTTATGGAATGCCCTACATCCAGTTGGATTTTGGCTTTTAGTTGCAGGAGGCGTCGTTTATTCCGTCGGAGCGCTTATCTATCATTTTAAATTCCCTTTCGCTCACGTGGTTTGGCACCTCTTTGTTTTACTGGCTGCAATCCTCATGTTCTTCTCTGTTTATCTTTATGTGGGATAAAATAAAAAAACCGTTTGCTAAGCGGTTTTTTTATTTTTCTCCGTCCATTCGAACGCCTTGTAAGAAATAACGATTAAATATAATATACAAAATGATAATAGGGATAATGGTAAGGATTGAGGCTGCCATGACACGATTCCACATTTGCCCCCCTTGGTCAGCTGATTGGAGCATTTGCAAGCCGACAGTCAGAGTAAATTTACTTGGGGTATGTAGATAGAGCATGGGTGATAAAAAATTATTCCAAAATCCCATAAATACAAAGACTGCTTGCGTTGCAATTGATGGTTTAGCAAGGGGCATGACAATACGGAAAAAAGTTCCAACACGGGATAATCCATCAATTCTGGCTGCTTCTTCAACATCTTTGGGAAAACTTAGGAAAAATTGTCTCATCATAAAGATATTTCCAATATTAATCGCGGCTGGTAAAATCAGCGCCCAAAAAGTATCTAACATTCCTAAATTTTTAATGATCAAATAGTTGGGAATCAAGAGGACTTGTGCGGGTACCATCATCATGGCCAAGATTCCATAATAAAATTGCTTTCGCCCTGGAAATGTTAATCTAGCAAGGCTGTATCCGGCCATTGTATTCAGAAAAATATTGATTGCCGTTCCAATGACTGAAACAATCACTGAATTAATCAACCATTGTGTAAACATTGAACCAGAAGCTGGGCTAAAGAGATAGAGGTATTGCTCTATCGTAAAATGCTTTGAAAATAGTGATAAACTTCCACTCGTTATCTCAGATAATGGTTTAAAAGATGCGGCTAAAGCCCACATAAAAGGGTAAAATGTAATAAAAGCATAAGCAATCAAAATAATATAAAGCAGCGTCCGAAGCAGACTTTGTTTTTTAGTTCTTTTCAAAACCATTTCCTCCGTTTAATTTCTCAGCAATCCTGGCGACAATAAAGATGATGATTGCCAAAATGATTGCGATGACTGCTGCGTAGCCCATTTGATTATTTTGACCGAAAGCATATTGAAAGATTAAAAGACTGACGGTCAGCGTGCTATTTGCAGGTCCACCTGTTCCTCCCGAAAAAATATAAGCTTGGTCAAACATTTGAAAAGTTCCAATAATCCCTGTCAGTAAAACAAAAGTAGTAATTGGCCGCAAATAAGGAATGGTGATATAACGTAATTTATCAAAAACATTCGCCCCATCAATTTCAGCGGCTTCATACATTGAATCAGGTAAATCAACCAAAGAAGCCAGATAAATGGTCATAAAATAGGGTACTGTTGACCAAATATTCATTATCATGATTACCTTTAAAGTCCAATTGGTGTCATTTATAAAATTAATTGGTTGGCTAATCAGATGAAGACTTTCTAAGAGACCATTGATTGGACCATTTAGATTAAAAATAAACATGAAAATTAAGGTCAAAGCTGCTGAACTTGTCAATGTTGGTAAAAAATAAATTAAACGAAAAAGGGTTTTTCCTTTGATGCCTTTATTGGCCAAAATATAGGCGATGACCAAAGCGATTATCGTTTGAACTGGCACCACAACTAGAGCAAAGAAACCTGTATTTTCTAAAGCTCGAAAAAGTTGTTTATCCCCTAAAAGGTTAGTGTAATTTTTAAAATTATTCCATTGATAATTGTGCGCAATAAGATTGACATTGTTAAATGACAAATAAACCGCAAATAAAATTGATAGCACAAAGAATATGAGAATAACAAGAAGGGCAGGGGCTAAAAATCCGTAAGCTTGAAACATCTCGCCTCTGGCTCTTTTGCTGGTTTTTTGTTTTTCCATATGATGTGAGCAAATCCTTTCTTTTTGTCTTTGTAAAGCTTTCGTCAGTAAATTTCACGTTTCTGTCAGTAAATCTTGCTTTCTATATGCAGCGAATTTACTGACAGGACTTAAATTTTACTGACAGAATGACTTTTATTTTGATATTTTGCTATTGGCATCTTGGTCTGCCTGTTTCATTGCTGCTTTCAAATCAGCCGCAGTTTCCCCTTTCTTGAAAACATTTGGAATAAAGTTTCCGTATGATGAAACAAGAGTTGTCAGATTGGTCCCATCTTGCCAAGGGGTTGCAAATTTAATTGAATCTTGATGGACTTGAAGTAAAGGATTTGCTTTTAAGAAAGTTGAGCTGTCAGCAACATCTGGACGCGTCGCAAGTGTCCCAACACCGTTTGTCCAAGTTAACATTCCATCTTTTCCTGTGACATATTGAATCCATTTGTCAGCAAGTGATTTTGCTTTAGTATCTTTGTATTCGCCCCAACCGACTGTGTATTGCATGGTCATTTTTTTACCTTGATAAGTCAAATTAGGAATGATTGTATAATGGAGGTTTTTGTATTGACTGTTAAAAACTTGGAAATTCCAATTTCCTGTCAGCGCCATGGCAAATTTTCCATTGCCAAAACCGGCTCCCTCATCACCCACCCCAACTTGTTGAGGCGTTGCTACTGCTCCTGTATTAAATAAATCAACGGCTGTTCCAAGATTTTTCAAAATGGTTGGATTTGATAAATCTGCCTTTCCATCTTTAGTGATAGGGTTTTGTCCGTCAGCTGTGATAAATTGCCAGTTTCTGGTCAAATCAGCATTGACATTCATCAAATAAACTTTGCCTTTGCCATAAGCCGCGTCAATCTTGGCTTGAGCGCTTGGCGCCCATTTGATAAAATCTTCATATGATTTTGGAATGGAATTAATATCAATTCCTGCTTTGGCAAAGATGTCTTTATTCACATAGATTGCCAGAGTTGACACATCTTTTGGTGCAGCGTAGATTTTTCCATTCGTTTCAAAAGCTTTGGCAATTGACGAATAAAAATCATCTTTATTGACAACTTTTGACAGGTCATTTAAGACACCTTCTTTTTGCAAATAGGGATAGAAAGATGAGTCGATGTAAAAGACATCAGGAGCCGTCCCACCAGAGAGATCAGTCGGAAGTTGAGTCGTGATATCCGTATAGACCTTAGGCTTTACATCAACTTTATTTGCTTTTTCAAAATTTTTAACCAATTTGTCAAAGGTCGCATTTTCGGTATCTGAGCCTTTCCAATAACCGACTGTCAATGTTTTAGTTTGGGTATTTTTCGAGCCAGAAGCCGAATTCCCGCAGGCAACAAGGCCGATTGCGCCGACCATTGTCAGACTGATGAGCGAAACTTTTTTCCAAGTTTTCATGATTTTTCCTCCTAGTGGAAATTATTTGATGTGAACATTTTTTATGACGCATTCTTCAAAAAGACGATCATTCGTTTTGAAGAATACTAATGAAAAAGCTAGGAGAGCCGCCCTAGTGGCTTCCGTCTGACCGTCTGCGACTCGGCGCTCTACGGTCAGTGCTTTTTTCACATTTTGATTGTTAACTGATTTTTCAAGACATACTTTTGTCCCTTATTCATGAAGCTAATCTCATGACCATCATTTTCTTTTGACAGAGTCATTTTATCTTTTGTCAGCTCGACATGAATGGCTTTTCCATGATAATCAAAACCATATTCCAGCGCTTTCCATTCCTTTGGTAAATGAGGTTCAATGCGCAATTGACTTTCTACCATTCGCAAGCCCCCATAGCCAAAGACAATCATTTGCCAAATTCCTCCAAGACTTGCTGCGTGAATGCCTGCATCTGAGGACTTCATATATTCGCCCATGTCAATATTTATAGCTTTGTTAAAGAAATCATAAGATTGCTCTAATTTTCCCAAATCCGCCGAAAGAATGGCGTGAGTCGAAAGGCTCAAACTACTATCATGTGTTGTTTTTGGTTCATAATAATTAAAGTTTTTCAACTTTTGCTCTTTATCAAATAATCCTTCGAAAAGTAACATCAAAAGTAAGACATCAGCTTGTTTTGTGATTTGCATTTGATTGACTTGCTCCAAATTATAATCGTGGAAAAGACTGTCAACGCCGTCAGAATTACGATATTTCTGTAAATCTAATATTTTTTTACTAAGATAAGTATCATCTTGCGCAATAACCCCGTCAGCAGTTGCTTTTGGTAGAAAAATCTTATCCACTTTTGCTGACAGGATTTCCGTCAGTAAATTCAGATTGAATTTTTGGTCTAATTTGTCATAAATATCGGGTTTTTGACTTTTTAATTTCTGAATTAAATCTATGGCAAAGGCAACATTCCAGTGGGCAGTATAATTGGTATAAGCATTGTTATTGACGTGTTCTTTGTATTCGTCAGGGCCAATCACATCGCAAATTTCATAAGAATCGGTTTCCTGAATATAGTCCAATCTGCTGACCCAAAATTTTGCGGTATCAATCAAAATTTCATAGGCCTTTTCCTCCTCAAAGGCTTCATCTCCCGTGACATCAATGTATTGCTTGACACCGAAAGCCACGTCTGACGTGATATGCTGCTCAATAAATCCTGACCAGATTTTTGTTGACTGACCAGTCACGATATCCGCTGCGCCCCAAACAGGAGTGACTTCTCCGTCAAAAGGATTCGCCGCTTCCCACGGATATTGCGCGCCTTCATAGCCATTGCTTTTCGCTTTTTTATGCGCACCATCAAGTCCCAAATAACGATAAGTGACAAGTTTTTTGGCAATGTCTGGATGTGTAAAATTAAAATAAGGCAACATGAAAACTTCCGTATCCCAAAAAGTATGTCCCTTGTATCCCTCGCCAGAAAGACCTTTTGCCCCAATATTCATGCGCTCATCATGAGCCGGTGCCATGACATGCAAATGATATTTGGCAAATCTGATGGCCAATTGGTCACGGAAATTTTCGGAGTCAATTTTTATCGGGTGTTTTTCCCAAATTTGTTGCCAAGCAAGTTGCGACTCTAGGAGGAGTTCTTGATAAGTCAACTTCTCTAGGTTCTGTAATTCATGAACTGCTTGTTTACGTATTTTATTTAAATCATGACTTGCAAGGTCATTATCAATTGACGTATAAATTGAGCCACGTTTTTCGATAGTGACCGAGCAATCGGCAGCAAGTTCAAAATTGTAATTCATAAAGAAAGCACGCCGTCCAGTTTCTGGTCGCTCTGATACTTCTACATCAACTTTATGCTCGACCGTTTGGACAAATTGAATTTTTGAGCCTGTCGTCATTGGCATCATCTGGATAAATTTGCCGTCTGTCAGCCCTTTTTCTCCGTCAGTAAAATGCTGACTGCCCTCGTTTGAAACCTGCCCATTAATGCCTGAACGCATTTTTATACTGACGGCTCTGTCAGTAAGATTAGCAAGTTCTAAATGACTGACCAGCAAGTGCTGACGGTTTTTTGAGATAAATTTTTGAAATTTGAATTTTAATTTTATATCCTTTAATTCCCAAATAAATTCTCGACTTAATTCGCCATTTTTCAGATTCAGGCGTTTAGAATAATTGCTGACAAGGCCTTGTGTCAGCGAAAATCGTTGGTCATTAATAAGAAATTCCATCCCCCACATATCAGGAAGATTAGGTAATTCTGTGACTTCATTTTCATCAAAGGAATTAAAAGTTCCTGCCACAAAAGTATCTCGAGTTTCGCCAATATAAGCTTCTTCCTCGCTGGAACGACTCCCAAAATAACCATTGCCCAGAGCCATAATGGCCTCTGATTTTCCCAAAAAACGTTCGTCAAATCCTTTTTGCTCAATCTGCCAAAGATTTTTTTCATTGTAATACATAAAACTCAAATTTATTTCTCCTTCTTCTTTATTAAACTTTAACTAAAACGTTTTAGTAAATCATTAAAATTTTTTAAATATACTTTAACGATCAAAGTAATGCTGATTTCGAAAAATCAAAATAATCATTCCCAATATATATGTTCCAAATATTAATATTATCCTCACATGTATGAAAAGTCCAAGCAAGAAAAGCGGTAAGCTATAAATTAAATAAGCGTTTATCATTTTCATCGGGTCATAGTCATTTCGATAAAACCATGCAAGTAAATAAGCAACTAAGATTGTTAAAAGAAAAATTGAAGCCAATGGCAAAATTGGATTTTTTAAAAGTTCTGGTAAATTCTCCTGACTAACCACTGATAGTTACCTCACTTCTGCCAATTCTATCATGTAAAAACTGACCATTTACAAAATACATGACCACACTAATAAAGACAAAAAGCCAACCAACCATTGGTAAAAAATAGAGTAACTTAGCTAATTCCCGCTGGCACATTTCCAATAAGTCTGTTGATATCGTCTTCACTTTTAGTTTAGCAAAATATTTTCCAATCGTTTTTCCCTGAAAACTATTTTCTGAAATTAAATTATACAAGACAAAGACGATAGCTGCAAATAAATTTCCAATACTACTCGCTCCTTTATTGGTAAAAACAAGCTGAACAAGAAGTAAAACTGGTAAATAAACAATGATTAAATCAATTATTGTTGCTAAAAAGCGTTGTAGAAACATTAATGCTCTCATTTTCCCCCTCCAACTAAAACGTTTTAGGTTTACAAAAAACATTATATAGTAATCGCTTTCATTTGTCAATAAGAAAATATGAGTTTCTTAAATTAACTCATACTCGTACTTTCACGCTCAATTATCTGAAAAGGTATAAAACGATGCTTGACTTCTCCAGTCTCGATTTGGCAAATTAGGTCCCTCACCGCATACTCTGAGATTTTCCTAATATCTTGTCGAACTGTCGTTAAAGAAGGTGTGATATAACTAGCAAGTGTAATGTCGTCAAAACCAGCCACTGCAACTTTATTGACTAACTTTAGAGTTCTAAAAGCCTTAATAATCCCAATTGCCATAATATCAGAAGCCGCAAAGATAGCATCCTCTTTTTTAAATCCTTTATTTTTAGCATAATCAATCGCCCACTGATAAGCTTCGTTTTCAGAAAAATTTGCATAAAAAATTTGTGAATGCTCAGTTGCCGCAAGATAGCCAGACTCACGTGCTTGTGCAACGGTGGCCATTTTAGTTCCATTGATAAAAATAATGTTCTTATGACCTAAATTTATCAACAAACGAGTCATTTCAAAGGCAGCCTTAACATTATCAGTTGAGACCGTTCCAACCTTATCATTTTCAATATCTAAATCAATCGCAACAGTGGGTAAATCAAAAGTTGCCAGTTCCTGATAATATGGGTCAGAAATACGTAATCCCTGAATAATTAAACCCGTAATATCACGTTCATTGCAAAATTGCTTCAAACTTTTTTGCTTTTGTTTAGTAGAATTGGTGGCATAAAAAACAAATTCATAATCTGTCTTATCCAAATTATCGACCACACCACCTAAGACTTCCAACGGCATAGCAACTCCAGGGGTAACATTAATTTCATTCAAAATTAAAGCAATAATTTTTTTCTTCTTACTTGAGAGTTGTTTTGCTGCACTGTTTGGAGTATAGCCCAATTCCTTAGCCGCAAGAGTAACTTTTTTAATTGTTTTATCACTGATATCACCATAATTGTTAAATACTCTAGAAATTGTGCTCACTGATAAACCAGTTTGTAGTGCAACATCCTTAATTGTTACTTTTTTCATCACATCCCTCTTGCTCATTTTTTTTAATATTACCACTTTTCCTATTTCTAAACAACTATAAATAAAAAGGCCCTTGATAGAACCATTTTATTTATAAACTATACCAATAACATATCCTTCCAATCGTTTTTTCAAAAACTCCGACTCTTCCACATAAATCTTTGTTTGAATTGTTTTTTTCAAATTTGAATAGTGAAGAATCACTTGATGAGAACCCGGAAATTCACGTAAAATTTGCGAAATTTTTTGATTATATTTCTCATCTTTTAAATTTAACCAAAGTTTTTTATCAGTTTCCAAAGCTGGACTCATTCGGTCAGCGACAAGCTGTAATTCATCATTACGTTCGGTTACTTTTCCACTCATCAGGTAGAATTTTCCTTGCTCAAGCTCACTCGAAAATTGACGATAAATCTCTGGAAAAAGAGTAACATCAAAATTCTCACGACTATCTGACACCGTTAAAAATGCCATTGTTTGCCCTGTTTTTGTTCGATGGGTCCGAATATAATTAATCTCAACCAAAATCGTCATTCTACGATTTTTGACAAGATTAGCAATTGGCGTGAAATTTCCTGAAAATCTCTGAGCCAAACTTTGCAAAGGATGGGGTGTTACACCAATCCCTAACAAATTTTTCTCAAAATCATATTTTTCCGTTTCTGAATAATCCTCTGCCTCATGATAAGCAAAACCGCCACCAGAACTTGCCATAAAAATATCATCACTATAATAATTTAGTAAGTTAGCATGGTCAGCCAAATTATAAGCCAATTTCCCTCGATTAGAATCAGCATAATCAAAGGCTCCAATCTGAATCAAAGGGAGAATACTTTCTTTTTTATGAAAATTATTGGGTAATTTCTCAACAAAATCTGCCAAATTCTTATATGATTGATTTTCAACAATCCATTTTGCCAAATCACGGGAAATTCCTTGAACATGAGCTAATCCTAATCGAATTTTTTTATTTTTTACAAAATCACCAATTTTCATCTGATTAATATTTGGTTTTTCAATCTCAAAACCATTGTCCAAAGCATCTAAAATCATGACTTCCCGTTTACGGTCACGTAATTGTATTTCATAAAATTCATCAGGGAAATGTGCCTTAAAATAAGCGATTTGAAAAGCAAGCGCCCCATAAGCGAAGCCATGCGAACGGTTGAAGCCGTAATTGGCAAAACGTTCAATCAGGTCATAAATTTCTTCTGCTTTTTCTTTAGAATGACCCAGTTCTCCTGCAGAAATTAAGAAATCCTCGCGCAGCTTCTCCAACTCGGACCCTTTTTTCTTAGAGATTGCTCGTCTAAGAAGGTCAGCCTTTCCAAGAGAAAATCCGGCAAAAGCTTGAGCCACTTGCATGATTTGTTCCTGATAAATCATAATTCCATAAGTCGGCTTTAAGATTTCACTGATAGAATCATCGACAACTGGAACAATTTCTTTTCCATGACGTCTGGCAACAAATTGTGGAATAAACTGTGATGGACCGGGACGGAAAATCGAGGTTGCATCAACAATATCATCAAATCTGCTTGGTGCAAGGTTTCTTAGAAAACGTCGCATTTGCGGATTTTCAAACTGAAAAATTCCCATCGTATTTCCAGCTCTAAAAAGTGCCAATGTCGTTTCATCTTCTAAATCTATTTTTAACGGGTCAATATCAATTTTTTGACGTTTTTTCACCAAATCACGTAATCTCGAAATGATAGTTAAATTACGTAATCCCAGGAAGTCAATTTTTAGAAGCCCTATCGCTTCCACATCTGGTGCCTCATATTGAGTCAAAGCTAAATCTTCTGACGGTTTTAATGACACATAATTCACCAAAGATTCTTCAGAAAGGACAACACCTGAGGCATGTGTTGAAGTCTGGCGAGGCATTCCCTCAATTCGTCTGGCGACTTCATAAATTCGTTTTAATTTTCCATTTTTCAATACTTCAGCTTTAAAACGTTGATTATTTTCATATTCAACAGCCAGAGTTCCAAAACGGCGAACAAGCATCCGAGTCAAATTAGATAATTCAGCTTCGGTCATTCCAAAGGCTTTACCGACATCTCTGAGCGCCTGTCTTTTTCCTAAAGTTGAAAAAGTGACAATTTGTGCTACATGGTCTGAACCATAACGATTTTTCATATAGGCCAGTAACTCAGCACGACGGTCATCGGGCATATCAATATCAATATCGGGCATGGCCACTCGTTCTGGATTCAAAAAACGTTCAAAGAAAAGATTATGTTTGACAGGGTCAACCTGAGTGATTCCCAAAACATAGGCAACCAAAGACCCAGCAGCCGACCCACGCCCCATTCCGCAATAAATGTCTTGTTCACGCGCATAGCGCAACAAATCCGCGACAATCAAAAAATAATCATCAAATCCCATTTGGTGAATGACTGACAACTCTTTTTCTAAACGCTCCTGATATACTGACAAATCAATCATCGTTGATTCTTCAGCTAAAGCATTTGCCAGACTTACTGACGAAATTCCTGTCAGTGATTTTTTTTCTTCAAGTCGGGCAGACAGTCCTAAAAACGCTTCTTCTCGGAGATGTTCAACTGCTTCCCTTTTCTTATCAAATCTCGGAAGTTCCAATTTTTCATCAAATTGATAAGCAATTTTTGCTGTTAATACTGACAGATTTGTCAGTGCTTGCGGAAAATATTTCTGAAAATAAGATTCATAAGCTTCTGGTCTTTGGAGCAATTCATTTGAACTGACCGTCAAACTTTCGTCAAAGGAAAGCCCATCACGCACCGCGTGCAAAATAGCTAAAATTTCATTATCAGCAAAATTCAGATAACGAACTGCTGGAAAAGGAAGGGTTGGTAAATTAAATTTAGTTCCTTTATCTGTCTGCTGATTAATCCCAATATAAGCTTCGTCGGCAAATGCTGCAAGCTCTGATAGCTCACTTAAAGTCCCATAAGTTTCTGGAATAACCAGTGCGATTCCTGACAAATGATTTTGAATGTCAGAAAATTGACGTCGATCATAATTATGAAATGTTGAAATCCGAAGTAAGTTTTTATAACCTTCTGTATTTTTAGCAATAAAAGAAAAAGAAACTGGCAACCCCCGCCATTCAAAATTTAATTCAATACTAATAACTGGTTGTAAATTAAGCATTTGAGCTTTTCTGACAAACCGAAAGGCTGCATGGAGGTTTCCCACATCACAAATTCCGACCGTTTGATAACCTAAACGTAGAGCCCCTTCCAAATAATCGTCTAGTTTAACAACACTATCTAAAAAACTGTATTCTGTTTTTGTATTTAAGGGTGCAAACATATTTTCCTCCTTTCTTGCTAAAACGACCGGGATTTCTTAATTAAAAGATATTAATTTTATTATACTATATTTTAGCTTGAACTTGGGATAAGTTTAGACAAACTAAGAACAAAAAAAGCGTCAAATTTTAGTTATTAAAACAAACAAAAGTAATTCAATTTAACTAAAATGATATCAAAAAACAACCTATCGACTGAAAACGTCCAACATTTTTGACATTTTTTAATTTTAAAAACTGCTTTCATTCTTATTTTTAATTCGTTTTTATTACAAAAAACTAAGATGTTTCATCTTTTTATTAATCGTAATAAAAAAATTATAAAAACTAAAAGAATCCTTTAACAACAGCATTTAGAGCTTATCTATTAGCAATTTGACGATAACTTTTTTTTGCACTATAATGAGCAAGCCTTGTTTATTTATTACTAATTTTTAATTAAACAATCACTAAAACTAAAAATAGAATAGGAAAGGTGTAATGACAGTGCTAGTATTAGCTGGAACAATTGGAGCAGGAAAAAGCTCTTTAACTGAGATGTTGGCGGAGGAATTGAAAACACAGGCTTTTTATGAGAGTGTTGACGATAATAAAGTTTTGCCATTATTCTATGAAAACCCTCAAAAATATGCCTTTTTATTGCAAATATACTTTTTAAATAAGCGATTTGATTCAATCAAAAGAGCCTTATCTGATAATAATAATGTATTAGACCGCTCAATTTATGAAGATAGTCTGCTTTTTCATTTGAACGCCGATTTAGGACGTGCTGATGAAACAGAGGTTGAAGTTTATGATGACTTACTCAAAAATATGTTAGAAGAAATCGACAGCTTATCTTTTAAAAAGAGGCCTGATTTACTTATTCATGTCAAGGTTTCCTTTGATAAAATGCTAGAAAGAATCAAAAAAAGAGGTCGACAATTTGAACAATTAGAATATGACCCAAGTTTATACGACTATTATAAAGAATTAAATAGCCGATATGATACATGGTTTGAAGCTTTCGATATTTGTCCCAAAATTCAAATTGATGGCGATAAATATGATTTTGTAGAGAATGAGCAATCAAAAATCCAAGTTCTGCAACAAATCAAAGCAAAACTAAAAGAAATTGAAGGAGAAAATAATTAATGAATGTTACTGTCTTCTTATCATCAAGGGATGGAAAAAATCCAATTTATAAAGATACCAGTGTAAAATTAGGGAGATTACTTGCACAATCAGGTCATACCCTTGTTTATGGGGGCTCAAAAGAAGGTTGCATGGGTATGGTTTCAGATTCTGTTATTCAAAATAAAGGGCAAGTGATTGCTGTCTATCCTGCTGGAGTCCTCCCATTAGAACCTCCTCGTCAAAATGCCTCTAAACTTTATTTAACAAATGACATGGCTGAGCGTAAACGCAAGTTGATAGATTTAGGCGAAGCTTTTGTTATTTTAGCTGGAGGATTTGGAACATTAGAAGAAAGCTTTCAACTTTTAACTGAAATGTCCATCAATCAAACTCGCGTGCGCCCTGTTATTTTTGTAGGTCAAAAATTTTATCAACCACTTTTTGACCTACTACGCTTGCAACTTAAGGAAGGGATGATTTCTAAAGAAGTCATTGATACCATTTCTCTCGTTGACTCTGCCGAAGAAACAATCGAATTATTAGGAGATTTAAAACTTGAACAAGTTGTTTAATAAACCAGTTAATGTTTACCTTGCCGCCCCATTTTTCAGTCAGACACAAATAAATAAAGTTGAACTATTAGAAAATGCACTTTCAAAAAACAAAACAGTAGCAAACTTTTTTAGCCCAATGAGATGTCAACATCCTGAATCTTTACCAAAAGAAGTTGAAGCTTTTACCCCAGAATGGGCCAAAGCGACAATGGAAAATGATGTTAAAGAAGTCAATAAAGCAGATATCATCGTTGCTATCGTTGACTTTGATAAACAAGATACCGATTCGGGTACCGCTTGGGAATTAGGATACGCTATTGCTTTAGAAAAACCGACCTATCTCATTCGCTTTGAAGAAAGTCTAGCAACTAATATTATGTTGACTGAAAGAAACAGAGCTTTCTTCACAGATGTCAAACAAATTGAAGACTATAATTTTCTAGAATCTCCAAAAATTCCCTATAGTGGAAAATATCAATAGTAAAAAAATAACAAATAAATCGTCCTTCAATTAGATATAAAATTTGAAATTTGACTTGATTTGTACTATACTATAGGCGGATAGAAAATATGGAAAGAAGCGTAATTATGAAACTTATTGTCACACTTTTCTGGTCGCTTGCTCTTGGTCAGGTTGTAGGCTATGTCGCTACTGCCCTTGCTGGTGTTCCAGATCCTGAACTTTGGACAACTATTATCTCGCTTATCTTTGGTCTCTTTGTATATCTTTTCCAAGCTGTTGCTGTGGAAAAAGAAGCCAAAGCAAACTAAACAACTGATGATTTATCAGTTTTGTGCGGTATAAACGCCTAAACTCAAAATAAAAATCCTTATTACTATAGGGATTTTTATTTTGTTTCTTGAGGCTTGCAAATTTCTTAAAATACCTTATAATTTAATATGGACATTGTTATTTAAACCGTCCCTTAGAACCTAAAAGAAAGGAGAGCGCTCAAGCTTTGAAAGGTCGACCCAAACCCGCAATTATAATGATTACTTATTCTGTCAAATTGACCAAGATTAGATTAGCGCTCTTCTTGCGCCATCTTTTTGATATTAGTTCTAATGACTTGATCCATTTCACAAAATAAGAAATTTGATTTTTTAAGCTTGAACCATGCTATAAAATGGCTCCAACTCCAATTAATAAGAACAAAGTCGTCTGTCTCGTTAATGGTCGTATTCACCGTAGATCAGGAGGAGACTTTCTTGAGAATCTTGACCCTAGCCTTCAAACCGTCATTATGCGTGACTATCCTGAAGCGACTAGTCATGACTTCATTTGTAATGAACATCAGGTTAAATTTCGGTTAGAGGTCTTAGATACATTGTTTCACCTTGACCTTCAAAAAAACTTCACCGTCAATGATTTGCTTAATGAAGAATTAACTAAGGCAAACTTTGAAATTCATGACGTTGAAGAACAGCTCCAAACTCAAGAAACTATTGGTGAACGAGTGGCTGACAAGGTCACTGAATTCGTCGGTTCGTGGGCTTTTATTATCACCTATCTCGGTATTTTAGTAGTCTGGATGTTTGTCAATGTGACTGGCCTCTTTGGCGTTGAATGGGATAAATATCCTTTCATTTTGCTCAATCTTTTCCTCTCAATCACTGCGGCGATGCAAGCGCCACTGATTATGATGAGCCAAAACCGCGCCGCACACCATGACCGCTTATCTGCCAAAAATGACTTTCAAGTTAATGTTAAGTCAGAAAAGGGTGTTGCTGCTTTACATGAAAAACTTGATCACTTAATGATGGATGATCAAGCTTCAAATATGCAAATCCAAAAAATCCAAACTGAAATGCTTGGGGATATTCAAATCCTTCTAAACGAAGTTTATCAACAAAACCAAGATATCCGTGAACGTTTGGATGATGTTGAAGACCAACTTGATGATTTTGAAGAAACCTTTGATAGTTTTGAAGAAACTCTTGATAGTATTGAAGAAAATACTGATGATGAGGAAGAAGAAGGCATTGCTAATGCCGCTAATGCTGATTAAAAAAAGTCTGTTCGCTTGAACAGGCTTTTTACTTTTAACTAAAATAATTTATTTTTTCCTGAATTTCAACCACTGAATGTTTTAATTTGCCTTCTTCTTCTAAAGTTAGTGGAAGTTTTATCAATGCTTCTATCCCATTTTTACCAATCAAGGCAGGTGTCGAAATATATGAACTAAAATTTTCGTCATAATGTGAGCAGATAGCAATATTTTTTGCATCGGAAAGCACCAGATTCATCAAGGAAACCGTTGCTGCGGCTATGGCTACGTTAGTATATCCTTTTGTGTTAAATACAGCAAATCCTCCTTGACGGGCTTTTTCTTCTAAGTCTTTTAAATTTAAATTTTTTTCTTTTGCAATCTCTAAAAAAGATTGACCACCAACCCTGACCGTTGACCAAGCCGTAAATTGTGAATTCCCATGTTCTCCCAAAACATAACCTTCAATACTTCGGGCATCAATTTCCAACGCTCGACTGACTTGAGCTTTCATACGTGCCGTGTCCAGATAAGTCCCCGTTCCAATAATCTGTGATTTAGGAAGGTTCAATAATTGAGAGTAAATATTAACAATCACATCGTTCGGATTGGTTGTTGCAATCAAAATCCCTCTAAAATTCACTGCATTCAAGTGGTCAGAGACTTCTTTAATTTCTGGAATATTTGCTTTTAATTCAGTGAATCTATCTCCGCCCGGTTTAATTAGTTCGATATGACCCAGTGTAGATAAGACAATATCGGCAGTCGCTAAATCATCATATTCTCCCACGTATATTTTGACATAGAATGGAAGCAAAGCAAGGGCATCTAGGAGGTCTAAAACCTCTGCCTCTGCTTTTTTTCTATCCTTGTCAATAATTACTAGCTCGTCAGCGAAGCCCCCCTGAACGATATCCAGAGCAACTGTTGCCCCAACATGACCGCAACCAATTAATCCTACTTTTCGCATTTTTTCACCATATTTTCCTCTCAACTGTAAATTGAATCTATTATAATACAAAAAGAAAAGGAAAACAATGTTTTATTTTAAACATTCTGACTATTTAAATGAAGTAAAAACCTCCTAATAAGGAAGTTTTTACAAATTTTAGCTTATTTACTATTTTCAACAGCTACACGAATAAATTCTGTGTAGAGTTCTTCTGGACGGTTTGGACGTGATTGTAATTCTGGGTGATATTGACATGCCACGAAGAATTTTTTATCAGAAAGTTCAACGATTTCAACCAAACGGTTGTCTGGTGAAACTCCTGAAAATACGAAACCAGCTTTTTCAAAGTCTTCACGATATTTGTTATTAAATTCATAACGGTGACGGTGACGACGTTGAACCACTTCAGCATCATTGTAGGCTGCTTTAGCGCGTGAACCATTTTTCAATTTTGCTGGATAAAGTCCAAGACGTAATGTTCCACCCATGTCTTCAACATCAACTTGGTCGCGCATGATGTCAATGACTGGATATTTTGTTTCAGGGTCCAATTCAAATGAATGAGCTCCTTCAAGTCCAAGAACATTACGGGCAAATTCTACCGCTGTCAATTGCATTCCAAGACAAATCCCAAGCATTGGAACGTCATTTTCACGCGCATATTTGATTGCTGCAATCTTACCTTCTGTTCCACGTTGACCAAAGCCACCAGGCACGATAATTCCAGCTGTGTCTCCAACAAGTTCAGCAACATTCTCATCGGTCACATCGTTGGCATTTACCCAGTTAATATCAACTTCGGCATCAGATGCATAGCCTGCATGTTTAAGCGCTTCAGTCACTGAAATATAAGCATCTGGTAACTCTACATATTTACCAACCAAAGCGATTTTCACTTTTTTCTTAAGATTCATGACATGGTCAACCATTGCTGACCATTCTGCCATATCTGCTTTTGGTGCATCAAGTTTCAAATGGTCACAAACGATTTGGTCCATATTTTGTGCTTGAAGGTTCAATGGAATTTGATAAAGATGTTCCACATCAAGTGATTGAATCACTGCTTCTGGTGCGACGTCACAGAACATTGCAATTTTATCACGCATTTCTGTCGTGATTGGCACTTCACTACGTAATACAAGCATGTTGGCTTGGATACCATATTCACGAAGTGTCTTAGTCGCATTTTGTGCGATCTTAGTTTTCAATTCTCCAGCAGCACGCAAGTGAAGAATCGGAACAGTGTGAATGTACATCACGTTATCAGCACCAACTTCGGCTTTCATTTGGCGCAAAGCTTCAATAAATGGCAAGCTTTCCATATCACCAACAGTCCCACCAACCTCAGTGATAATAATATCAGCATCAGTTGTTGTCGCTGCACGTTTGATTTTTTCTTTCAACATGTTAGTCACATGCGGTACCATTTGGACAGTTGCTCCGAGATATTCTCCTTTACGTTCTTTACGAAGAATCTCACTGTAAACTTTACCGGAAGTAACATTTGAATATTTATTTAAATTGATGTCAATGAAACGTTCATAGTGACCAAGGTCAAGGTCAGTTTCAGCACCATCATCAGTAACAAAGACTTCACCATGTTGATAAGGACTCATTGTCCCTGGGTCGATGTTAAGGTATGGGTCAAATTTTTGGACAGTGACTTTAAGCCCACGGTTTTTAAGCAAACGACCGAGCGATGCCGCTACGATCCCTTTACCCATTGACGAAGTACCACCACCAGTGACGAAAATATACTTAGTTGACATCTAAATCTCCTCTTATCTTTTTACAAAACAGAAATAACTGGGAAAAACAAAAACAGCTCCCCAGAGGGGAGCCTACCGTTACTGATTTTTTATAATAAAAAACCAGTGCCCGAAAATAATTATATCTGATTTTTCCTTTTTTGTCAAAAGTCTGTTTTTAATTTTTTATGAAGCCCAGTAATATCGGGTATTTCTTTTTTTCTTTTTTTGTAATCAGTAGATTTTAATGACGAAATTGCCAGATTTTAGCTTCTACATTTTTTATCATTACTTTTTTCACTTAAGTGCTTGCAAAAAATCTTCCTGTAAGCTCGTTTCAAATTTAAGACCTGATTCTTCTAATACTTTTTGAAGGGCATAGAGGCTATAAGCCACTTTGCTAGTTCTAGCATTTTCACCCATATGTCCAATGCGCAAAACTTTACCAGCTAAACGGTCAAAAGAACCTGTTATCATCACTTGATAATCTTGGCGCATTTTTCTTAAAAGTTCTTGGTCATTCAGACCATTTGGTACTTTTATAACACTGACAGTATTAGAATAGCCGGTTTGTAAATAAAGTTCTAATGGGGAGTTCTTTATCGCTTTTCTTGTGGCTTTACCAATCATCGCATGGCGCTTCAAGATTTCTTGGTCAAAAAGAATATTGTCTACGGCTTGGTCTAATCCATAAATGTCTGAAATGGGCATTGTGTAAGGAAACCATTTTTTTTCATAATAATCTTTAAAAGTCAGGAGATTACAATAAAAACTCGCAATAGGGCTTTGTCTATTTTCCATTGCTTGGTAAGCAAGAGGCGAGATAGAAACAATCGTTAATCCAGGTGGAGCCGATAAAACTTTCTGTGAGCCTCCAAGTGCAATATCAATTTGCCAATTATCTACTTGTAAATCTTCGCCTCCCATGGCAGCAACGGAGTCTACAACAGTAAGAATTCCATATTTTTTGAGCAGAGGGCAGATTTTGGAAAGGTCATTTAATACACCAGATGGCGTATCACAATGAACAATTGTGGCATATTTAAAATCATGGTCTTTTTCTAAAAATTTTTCTAAAATTTCTATGTCAAAGGCTTCTTTTTCTGAGCTTTGAAGCAATAGAGCTTGGCCACCATATAGTTCAACAAATTCAGCGAATCCATGACCAAAGATACCATTATCAAGAACAAGTACACGGTCGCCTGATTCAGTCAATGAAGCACAGGCTGCTTCCAAACCTAAAATTCCTTCCCCCGCCAGAATTCTAAGGTCATTTTTAGTTTTTAAAAATTGAGCAAGTTTATCGCAAGTCCTTTTATAGAAATCATAAAATTCTAAATCAATATCTGGATTTGTTGTTACTTTCGCTCTTGCTAGACGAACATTTTCAGCCACAGCGGTTGGACCCGGGGTCATGATTAGCATCTCTTTCATTTATTCATACCTCGCACGTTCTCCACCAATAAGTTTAGGACGTGATTTGAGGGCCGTAACATGAGCGCCACCTAGTTCTTTTGAAATCGGACGTACAGGGATTTGCACGTGTTTGACATGCATACCAATACTTGTATCCCCAATATCCAAACCTGCTTGAGCAACGATATGCTCTACTTCGACAGGAGATTTAAAAAGTTGGTAAGCTGCAACTTGACCACTTCCTCCAGCATGAAGCTGAGGAACAACAGAAACAATTTCCCAGTCTTTTTTGTCAGCTAATTCTTCTTCAATGAGCAAGGCTCGATTGAGATGTTCGCAAGCTTGAACGGCTAAATAAATTCCCTTGTCAGACAGGGTCTTATGAATCACAGAAACGATAACCTGACCGATTTCGGCTGAACTTGCATGACCAATCAGACCACCATTGACTTCAGATGATGAGAGTCCAAGCACAAAAACCTGTCCTGATTTAATCTCTGTTTGTTTCAAAACATCGTCAATAATTATTTGTGTTTCTTCTTTAAGCTTTTCTAAATCCATTTAAAATACCTGTCCTTTCAATAAGTGGGCTTAAGATTTTAGCCAAAACAAAGCCAACGATAACTTGGACAATATTGACCCAAAGTCCAGCAATGGCCGAACCCCAACCATATATTAAGCCCCCAACAATAAAGTATCCTCCAACCATAACTAGAAGACTAAGCAAAAAGTTGAGCCATTTATATCTTGTCAAGCCAGCTAGATAGCCTTGGCCTCCATGAATAATCAGGCTGAAAAACATATAATTACTAAAGCCCGCGGTCAAATCAAGAAGAAAAGCTGCAAAGCCCCCAATGATTGCTGCCTCTCGTTTGCCAAAAAGAAAGACTGCTGTATAAATTCCGACATCCAAGAGGGTTAAAATATTTCCTGCCGAGCCGGGGATTGGAAAGGTAAACAGGCGACCAAGAACAAAGGTAATAGCTGTCCAAATCGCAAGTAAAGTTAATTTTTTTATATTTTTGTTGTCCATGAGTTTCATCTCCTAATTTCCCTAGAAGTTTGGTTTGCTTTTGGAAATTTACTTTTTATTTTGAAAAACACCAAATTCATTAGCATTTTGAATAGCTTGATAGACGAAGTCTTTTGCTTTTTCGACCGAATCTTTAAAAGAATTTTCCTCAGCCATCTGACTTGCAATAGAAGAGGCAAATGTACAGCCAGCTCCATTATTGTTTTTCTTTAAAAGCGGACTTGCTAATTGATAAAAATCTTTCCCATCATAAGCAAAGTCAATCGCTTGTTTTTGATCAAATCGATTTCCGCCTTTTATGATTACATTTTTGGCACCAAAACGATGTAAAAGTTTAGCTGCTGCTTTCATATCTGCCTCAGTTTTTACTGACAGCCCCGTTAGAATCTCTGCCTCTTTTAGATTTGGCGTAATGACTGTTGCTAGTGGAAATAATTGGCTGATGAATAGTTCGCGCATTTCACTGACAGAATAGTCTGCATTTTCTTTAAAAACAATCACCGGATCTAAGATAATAGGCACTGGCGATTTTACTGACAGAGCTGTCAGCCACTTTTTCGTCATCTCTAGTATTTTTTTATTAGGTAATAAGCCAATCTTTATAGCTGAAAACTCAATGTCAGTCAAACTTTCAAGTTCTTCTTGGAAAATTTCCTCATCTACAGGGTGAACAAAAAACTTGTCTTCTTTGACTGTTACAATACTTGTTAAAGCACAAAAACCATATAAGCCATTTGCCGCAAATGTGGCTAAATCTGCTTGCATTCCACCTCCAGAAAGAATATCTGAACCTGCAATTGTTAGAATTTTTTTTGTTTGTGCTAATTCCTCTACCATTTTCTCTCCAGTAATTTTCGTTAAAAGTATTTTTTAAATTTCATTTATTGGTTCATATTTGACTTCTTTAAGATATAAGCCCTCAGGCGCTGCTGTTGGTCCTGCAAAATTTCTATTTTTGCTGGTCAAAATCTTATCAATTT
This sequence comes from Lactococcus sp., assembly GCF_036648155.1. NCBI lineage: Bacteria > Bacillati > Bacillota > Bacilli > Lactobacillales > Streptococcaceae > Lactococcus > Lactococcus sp. The sequence goes on from NZ_JAVXIY010000008.1 coordinate 51,068, forward strand.
GACTGACAGGCATTCGGTCATTGCCGATTTTAATGACGGTTCCAACCATATTGCGGACTTGTTTATACAAAAAACCATTTCCACGAAATATAAATTTGAAATTTTCTTTATCAAGTTGAATAATTTCTGCTTGATAAATGGTTCGCACCTTGTCATCAACTGATGAACCAGAGGCAGTAAAACCTGTAAAATCGTGTTGACCAACTAATTTTGCCATTGCTCCTTGCATCCGTTCAAAATTAAGCGGATAACGAAAATAAGCTTTAGAATGTCTGTGAAAAGGGCTACGAGTCACTGAATTTTCCAAATAATACTCATAGGTTTTTTCATGTTTTTGGTATCTTGCGTGCCAATCATCTGGGACAAGTTCTACTTTTTTTACCGCAATATCTGCTGGTGTCTGAGTGTCTAGCCCAAAACGCAAGCGCTCCAAATCACGCGCTTTGCCATTCAGGTCAAAATGAATCACTTGCCCAAAGGCATGAACTCCTGAATCCGTTCTGCCAGAGCCTTGTAAAATAATGGGCTCAAAAGAATTTAATTTGCTTAATACTTTTTCAATTTCTTCTTGAACTGTGCGTTGATTTGTTTGGCTTTGAAAACCTGCAAAATCGGTTCCATCATAGGCTATTGTGGCTTTGTATCTTGTCATTTTTCTATTATAGCACAATTTTTCATGCGACTTTATTTTCTTTTTTTATGATAGTTTATCCTTTTTCAATATGGACTTTGATAATTCTAAAAAATGGTATAAAAAAATGCCCCACTACGAAGGTGGGGCGAGGTTTGGCACCATGATCCGAGGGGGATTCGAACCCTCGACCGTTCGCTTAGAAGGCGAATGCTCTATCCAGCTGAGCTATCGGACCAAATGTAAGAGAGACAGCTCGACTGGATAGTGAGGAAGAAAATTTAAATTTTCTTTATTCACAACCTCGAAGATATACTTCGAGCCAGCTGAGCTATCGGACCAATTAATTTCTGTCAGTAAATTTATTAAGTTATAAATCACTGACAGAAACAAGTTTATCATATTCTCTTACTTTTTTCAATTATTGACCTGTACCATATGCTCCAGTATTGGTATTATCTGTTCCATAACCATAAGTGGTCGTATTATTATCATTATAACTGTCATTTTGCTGATAGGTCGAATCAGAATTTTGCGTCACCGTGGAATCATTTGCTGAACTAGAAGAACCAGAACTTGAGTCCGATTGAATTGAACCACCACTAGTTGAAACATATTTACCTGAATTTTTAGAATTCAAAGAAACAAGATTCCCTTCAGTGTCCACCCCATAAGTTACTGCATTTTTTCCTTTTTCAGTCACTGTGGCTGAAGGAAGATAGTAAAATGGTGCTGTTCCTGAACCAAAAGTTGACTCATAAGTAATCAAATTATTTGGTAAAGTTGTAACAGTAGAATCACCTATTGATTTCTTCATAATATTTTGCATCGCCAAATAAATTTCTGTCGGCATAAATTGATAGGAACCCCCATCAACCATTTCGCCTATTCCTTCATATTGAACAGAAACGACTTTATTAAAGCAATCCTTGTAGCCTAATAAAGAAGTAATCGTAGAGGCATTAATTGGAATATTGGTTCTAAAATCTTTTGAAGCTTCATTCAAAAATTGCTCGTAGCGAGTAATATTATCTAAAGCCAAGACTTTTTTCATGAGAGCTGTGATAACTTCGCGCTGATGAGCCGCCCGACCGTAGTCCCCATTTGGCAAATGATGGCGGTCCCGAGTATAAACTAAAGCTTGGTCACCATTGATATGCTGTTTTCCTGGTGGAACTTTCGCAGTGTATTGCGGTTCTGTATCTGAGATGTAAAGGGTTTGCCCTGTAGTATTGTTAATATCAATCCCACCTACATTATCAACCATATTGACTAAACCATCAAAATTTACAGTTGCAAAGCTGTCAATATTAATACCCGTTTGAGCTCCAATTGTCTTCATGGCATAGCTGACAGCATTTTTCAAACCATCAGAAGATGACCCTGAGTCAAAACCTAGGGGATAGGCCGCATTCATTTTTTGTTTAGAGACAATTTTTCCATCACTATCCAAAATATTAGTCATTGTATCACGTTCAATTGAAACCATTGTTGTCGTGTGCGTTTTAGGATTAAGTGTCATCAGAATCTGTGAGTCAGAATTCCCATTCCAAGAATCGGAAGTCCCACGACCTTCCCCCCCTGTATCAACTCCCATAAGCAGGATGGTCAGAGGTTTAGTCGCCTGAATGACTTGTTCTGTTTGTTTATTCCCAGCATTCGTGTAAGTCATTTTAAAGGCTTTTGTTGTACTGTTTAAGACGGTTAATGTATACCCGCCCGCAGCAATTGCCGTTACTAAAATGATACTTCCTAGCATGAGAAGTGTTTTTATCCAAAGCTTCATATTAGCATTATATCAAAATTCTGATTTTTCACAACAAAAAAAGAAAAATTAGATTTTAATTTTTCTTTAATTATATTTAGTTTTACTAACAAAAAGGTCAGTCATTAGTCAAAAAATAATACATAGTCGCAAATATCAATGAATTGACCATTTTCATCTCTTGCCCCCCATTTTTTGGTGGCTTCTAATGCAAAATCAAATTTTTCATAAAGATGTCGTGCTTTATGATTGCGTGCTTGGACAGTTAATTCTAGCCGTTTGATAATCCCAACTTCTTTTATCCAGTCAAGAGCATCTTCTAATAAAATCGAGCCAATCCCATAGCCTTGAAAATCTTGGGCCACAGCGATAAAGAGTTCTGCGATATGGCGAATTCGATAATGATAGTCTGCTGTCAGATGTAAAACTCCAGCAATTTCCTCACCAACGAAAGCAATAAAATAGGCATTATTGTCCTTTTCGGCTTGTTGATTTAGAAACTCTGCCATTTCTGCTTCGGACATCAGAATTCCTACTTCATCAATGGTCAAGAAATTACTTTCAGCACCAACTTTGTTAAGAAAGTCAATTACTTTTTGACTATCTAATCCGCTTGCTTCTCTGACAATTAGTTCTGTAGTCATAAATTATTGATAAGCTCCTCATATCTTTTCCCATGTGCTTTCAAGATAATCTCGCGTTCTTGGTCATTGATTAAATCTGGAGAATACTTATCAAAAATGACTTCAAGATAATTTTCTGGCAAATCAGCTCCAAGCATTTCCCCCCACTCAATAACTGAAACGCCATCACCAAATAAATAATCATCCAAATCAAAACTATCTGGATCATCACCAATTCGATAAACGTCCATGTGATGAAGGGGAAGTCGACCATCAAGTGTCCTTACAATTGTATAAGTCGGACTTTTAACCATTTGATGAATCTCTAAACCTAAGGCCAATCCTTTGGTAAAAGTCGTTTTCCCAGCTCCAAGTTCACCGGTTAAAACAATCACATCTTGTGCTTCTAATTTTCTTCCCAATTTTTGAGCAAATTGTAACATTTCTTCTTCGTTAAATTTCATGATTTTATTATATCACATCCCAGATTGGGAGCCGATAAAGCAAAGACTATAATTTTTTCGCTGAGCTTCAGCAGGCTTGTACACAATAAATTTATTAGTGTAGTTTATTGACTTCCTCTCATAAATTTAAGCAAAATAAAAAACCGTTAAACGGATTTTTATCTTCTTCTGCGACGATACTCTTTTTGCTGCTTTTTATGATTTTTCAAAAGTTCATCCGCTTGTAAATTTATTTGTTGAGTTTCTGTCAGTGGATTTTCATGATTTTGCGTTTTATCTGAATTCACTGGTGAATCTGTCAGTGAACTTGAAAGAGCACTCCCATTTTTAGGAGCTTTGGTTTTACTGACAGAATTTTTTTTCTTCCCTTGACCACGCAAATGACGAACGAGAGCAATAATCCCCCCTATAATTGTCACTGACGCCGACAAACTTGTTAGCGTCATTAAAAGAATATTATTTCCTTTGGCATTATTATTGACCGTTTCATTGATAATCGTTGTTGAATTTTTAGTTTCTTTTTGACTTCCAGAATTTTTATCTGTTGAATTATCCCGACTTTCGGCTACTGGAGGAGTTTGATTCTGATTTTGCCCATTAGTATCTGTTTGATTTTGCGCAGTTGTACTGGTCTGTGTTTGACTTTGACTTGTCGAATTTGTCCCATCACTAGAACTTGTATTTTGTGAACTACTACTTGCCGAATTGCTTGAGCTTTGACTTGTCGAATTTCCTGTGGAACTTTGAGCAGTTCTATCTGCTGAACTTGCTGATGTCCCTGTTGCTGTTTCTCCATAAGCAATTGTTCCAACATTAAGCAGACTGATTAGTCCTATGCCATAAATAATTTTCTTCATACTAAAATTCTATGATATTTTTCTTAAACGAACTTAAAATATAGGAATGTATTAAATAAACATCGAGTCTGTTTCATCTTTCTTTCATATTTTTTTTGGTACAATAAACCTATGAATAAATCAACGTTTTCTTTGAATGATACTGCTTGGGTTGATTTTTATCAACTTCAAAATCCACGTCCAGAAGAAAATTATACTTTTCCAGCCATCATTATTTGCCCCGGAGGTGGCTATCAACATATTTCCAACAGAGAATCTGACCCACTTGCGCTTGCTTTTCTTGCACAGGGTTATCAAGTTTTTATTCTCAACTATACAGTGATGAACAAAGGAACTGATTATAATTTTCTCTCTCAAAATATTACTGAAGTTCAGGCGGTTTTTGCTTTGATTAATCAACATCATGAACAATGGCAAATTAATCCCAAACATGTCTTTTTACTTGGCTGTTCAGCTGGAGGTCATTTAGCCGCTTGGTATGGCAATTCTGAACAAATTTATCGACCAAAGGGTGTAATTCTTTGTTACCCTGTTACTTCCTTCACTTTTGGTTGGCCAAGTGATTTATCACATTTTAACTTTGAAATTGAAAATATTTCAGAATACAATATTTCAGAAAAAGTGACTTCGGCTACACCCCCTACTTTCATCTGGCATACCGCTGATGATGCAAGTGTTCCTATCTATAACAGTCTTAAATATTGTGACCGCCTGTCCAAACACCAAGTCCCATTTGAAGCTCATTTTTTTGAAGCAGGACCACATGGCATTTCCTTGGCCAATCGGACAACAGCTCCTTCTGATGCTTATTGTCTTGATTCAGTTCATCGTTGGTTCTCTTGGGCCTCAGATTGGTTAGAAAGACAAATAAAAAATTAAAATGCCCACTCAACTGGGGCATTTTTTTTGACAAAATTTTGTTCGTTTTAAATAGAAACTATCCTTTTTCTTTTAACCAAACTTCTTTAAGAAAATCCAAAGTATAATGAGAAGTGTCAGCTACAACGACGATATCATTTCCCAAATCCTCTGGTCGCCCAACTCCAATTGGTAGCGCCCCTGAATCTTTAATCGCTTGAATTCCAGCTTGAGAATCCTCTAAACCAATTGATTCAGTCGGTTTTACACCAACGGCATGAGCTGCCGCAATAAAAATATCTGGAGCTGGTTTAGACGCCGCAACTTCTGCTGGATCTGCAATCGCATCAAAATATTCAGTCAAGGCCATCCGTTCCAATAAAAATGGCCCATTTTTTGAGGCAGAAGCTAAAGCAATCTTGATATGATTAGAACGCAAATCTTTGAGTAATTGTAAGATTCCGGGATAAACATCAGCTGGGGAAACATCTTGAATCATAGTCACATAGTTATCATTTTTTCTTTGAGCTAGTGCCTTAAATTCTTCTGCCGATACTTTTTTGCCATCCAAATCTAAAATTTTCTGTAGAGAATCTTCACGAGAAACTCCTTTAAGTTGCTCATTAAACTGACGATCGACACCATTAATACCAATTTCCTCAGCTAAAGCTTTCCATGCTCTATAATGATACTCTGCGGTATCTGTAATTACGCCATCTAAATCAAACAATACTGCTTTAAACATCTTTTTACCTTCTTTCTCGTCATTTTAAAATGAATTTTTTAGAATGACTTTCCAAAATTACTGACAGAATTTTTTTCATTTCTGTCAGTAATTTTTTTATCAAAAAATAATTGTAAATCCTTGTATCAAAACTTTATTAAGAGCAAAACCATTTATTTTAAATCAAAATTAGCTTGTACTCCTGCTTTTAACTGAACTTCCTCATCATAAACTTTAATCAGCAAGTCTGATGAAGCTGTCAGTAATAATTGACCTTTTTCAATCAAAATTTCCACTTGACAACCTTTGAAAATTTGACTGAATTTCAATTTGGTCCAACTTTTTGGTAAATGCGGAGCAATTGAAAAGTATCCATCGCGTAGTGTTAAACCAGCAAATTCATTTTGAATCACTTCAAGTGTTTCTCCCATAACCCCAATGTGAACCCCTTCAGCCGTGGTTCCGCCTTGGATATCATAGTAATCACTTCCAATCGCAGTGATTAAAAAGTCAAGCGCTTCATCAAAATCACCCAATTTGACATCAATCCCAGCAAAAACTGGACGTGATGTCGTTGAACCATGAACAGTTCGTGCAAGATAATAATCACGATTAACTTTCAACCAATTTTGGGGTAGCTCATAACCTAATTGTTTGACCAATTTGGTCACATGTTCATGACCCAAATTGTACATTAACATCAAGGTATCAGCTTGTTTAGCCACTTGATATTCGTCAGGCGAAATTCCCTCAGCCTTCATCAAACGGTCAATCCGATGAATATCGCCATATTTTGCTTCATAAGCTGCAAAATCAACTTCCTTAAGCTCAAAATACTTAGCATATTGGGCAATCACACCATTCTCATCAATATCTAAATAAAGATTTTTCCGAACTTTTTGTGACGCTTCAAGCAAATCTGCTGGAATTTCAAAACCTTTCACTGACAGCTCTGTCAGCCAATTTAACTGCCAAGTCAGCATCAAATTCGTATAAGCATTATCGCAAATCCCACCTTCTTGCCCTGGATAAGCCTCATGATATTCATCAGGACCCATGACACCAGCGATATGATAACGTCCGTCAGCGCCCAGCTCGGCTTTGTTTAACCAAAACTTCGTGGTTTCAATGAGCAAATCCAGTCCACCATCAGTCAAAATACTTTCATCATCTGTCAGCTGTAAATAAATCCACAGATTGTAAACAATAGCTAAGCTGACATGTCTTTGACGGCGACTATTATCTGGTTCCCATTCATTATTTACTGTATTCAAATGAACAAATTGTGCCTGTTCATCTCCAATTAAGCCGGATTGCCAAGGAAACATTGCCCCTATTTCTCCATCAACCTTTGCATTTTCCTGTGCAGCAGTCAATCGATTGATTCGGTACAAAAGCAAATCACGCGCTGTTTCTGGTTCATTAGCCGCATAATAAGGTAGAACAAAAATTTCATCCCAGAAAATATGTCCTCGATAACCTTCACCAGTCAATCCACGCGAACCTACGGACGCATCTAAAAACTGATTAGCACCGTGTTGTGCCGCTTGGCGAATATGGAAAATATTCATTCGCACCATTCTTTGCAAATCCGCATGATCAGAATCAATGACAATATCGCCATCCTGCCATACTTTCTCCCAATAATTTGCATTATTTTCCTGAATTTTACTGACAGAAGTTGCTGCCAGTTCTGTCAGCACAAATTCAACAGGGTTTTTGGTTTCATAAGAACTAGCAATAACAATCGATTTTTCAAACTGAACTTCTTGGTTTTTTAGTAAATCAACTTCAATGGATTCTTTAAAAATTTCAGAATTTCCAGATTCTACTTTTTTCAATGGCTGACCATTTAAAGAAGTTTTAGTCGCAACTGCTAATTCTATGTCCGTCGTTCTAGTTTTTGCCACCAAAAGTCCATCAGCAATTTGAGTCACTTCAAATTCTTTGCTGTCAAAAGCCCGATAACGTTCAACATTTTGATTCAATACCGAACCATCAATAAAAGTTTCTATTCGCAATTTTCCAGAAAAATCAGCGATGATTTCTCCAACGAATCCAAAATCATGAAAATGAATGGGATCAACAAATTTTGTGGTCACTAAAGTCAAACTTCCCTTGGCTAAACTGACATTATAGCTCTCAATTTGCAATCCATTTTTGAAATCAATCGAAGAATTTTTCTCAATTGCTGACTCAAAGTCAACCAATTCATTATCAATATAAACTTTAATCAATTGTGGATTTGGCCAATTGACCATATCTTCATTGATAACATCATGACCTGCAACTTCTGTACTTGTGTAATTAAAGACCCCTGCGACATAGAGTCCCGGATAATGATTATCCGAACAAGTTGCCCACAAAGGCGCCCCACGAAGCCCTAAATAACCATTTCCCAATGACATTAAAGATTCTTGCCCATAAGAACGCTTCCCTACTTCTTGTTTGTCATATTGGATCATCCAATCTTTATCAGTCATTTCTCCCCCTTTATTAAACTAAAGGAAGCAGAATTTATTCGCTCTGCTCCCAAACAATTCTGTTAATTATTTTACAGCATCCTTAAATGCATTTTTTTGTTCAACCCCTTGTCCCATGACGTCAGTATCCTTGTAACCAAAGAACCAAACTAATAAGAAAGTGGCAACAGCACATACCGCAGTGGCAATCCAGAAGAGCATTAAGTTACCCGCAGGGGCATGATGCGTCAATGGATTAGAGATAAAGTTAGGAAAACCAATCAATGACCCTGAAAATCCAAACATTTGTAAGCCACCAAATCCGGCAATCCCAGCACCAATTGCTGCACCAATTGAAGACATGATGAAGACACGAACATATTTCAAGTTAATTCCGTACATGGCAGGTTCAGTCACCCCACAAAAGGCCGAAATGGCAGCTGGAGCAGAAAGTCCTTTGAGGTCAGCCTTTTTAGATTTAAAGAAGACAGTCAAAGCCCCAACTCCTTGCGCAAGCATTGTGAAGGAAACAATCATATTAAGTGAGCTTGCTCCTGTTGCTGCCAACTCTTGTGAAATAAGTGGTACAACCAACCAGTGCAAACCAAAGATAACCAAACATTGATACAAACCACCGACAATAATACTTGCAATCCCTAAGTTTAATGACAAGATATGGTCAATAACGAATGACAAACCAGATGAAATTGTTGAAATAACAGGACCGACCAAGAGTAAAACGATTGAAGCAGTGATGAAGAAAGTAATCATCGGTTGGAAAATTGGACGCAAGGCAAGTGGTAAAACTTTTTTCAACCAAGCATTCAAAGGTTTAGCGATTGCTACTGCCACAATGATTGGGAAAATTGTATAAGCATAACTTGGCAAAGCAACTGGAATTCCAAAATAACTTGTATTAAAAGTGACTCCAAGGAAATTTGCAACAGGAGCTGCTGCTTCAACAACAACATTTTTACCGGCCGCATTTGTTCCAACATGAGCATTTACCAAGTTAGTAATCCCTGGATTAATCATGAAACCACCAACAGCAGCACCAATAAATTGTAAAACAGTATCTTTAGGTGCTAATTGTTTTGCTGCTGAAAATCCTACTAAAACAGGTAAGAAATAAAATGGTGTCATTGCTAGAGTTGAGATAATGACGTAAGTTGAACTTGCAGGGTCAATCACTTCAATTAAGCGATTTCCTTTAACAAAGATACTTAGTAATCCATTAATCATCCCACCAGCCGCAAGTAAACCAATAATTGGAATCATCGAACCTGTAATTGTCCCAATAACCACTTGGAAAGCATGAACAATTGGATTTTGTTTTTTTCCATTAGTTGGTGCTGTTGCAGCGACTGCTTGTGCCGTTGCGTCATCATCAACTACCGAATCACCAAGTTGTTCAACAACTTCATCATAAACATCCTCAACCGCTTGTCCAATAACCACTTGATATTGATTCAAGTTTGAATTATAAACGGCGCCTGCCACACCAGGTAAAGCTTCAATCGCCGCCGTATCTGCTTTATCTTTGTCTTTCAAGGTAAAACGAAGACGAGTGATACAGTGAATAACTTTTGTGACATTCTCAGCGCCACCTACATTTGCGATAATTTCTGTCGCAAGTTGTGAATAATTTGCCATAAGTTCTCCTTTTACTTCATTATTTATGAAGTATTTCATAATATAAAATAATAATTGACGAGTTTAATAGTCACAAAATTTATATACAAAGCCCTCGTCTTCTTTGTCCTATAAATGGATTAACCTTAAATTTTTATTCTTTATTTAACACTTGCCTTACCAAGTTCACTTCCAGAAGTAGCTGGTCCATAATTGACATTGAACTCAGAGAGTTTATCTTTTGTATTTGTAAAGATAACCATTGTCGTTTTATCTAAACCTGCAGCTTCAATCTGTGCCCAATCAACGCTTCCAAGCTCATCACCACCATTGACAATATCATCAACTTTGACCTTGATTTTAAAAGGAAGACCTTTAAGAGCTACTGTATCAATTCCAAGATGTAAAAGTACATCTAAGCCATCAGCACGTTTAAAACCAATTGCATGTCCTTGAACCAAAGTTACTTTTGCAGAAACTGGGGCAAAAATTTTATTTTCTTTTGGCTCAACCGCGAACCCGTCTCCCATTATCTTTTTTGAAAATACGGGGTCGTTGACTGTTGAAAGGTTGATAACTTCCCCAGAAACTGGTGCATAAAGGCTTTTATCATCTCTCAATTCTTTCTTTTTTCCTATTCCAAACATAAGAATCTCCTATCTTTTGCAGTTGTACGTACAAGTTAACAAAATCATTGTATCACATAAAAACGTTTTCAGCAAGCGTTAACAATTATTTTTATGATAAAATATAAAGTATGAAGAAATATGAAGTGATTTTGCAAGATTTAGAAAAAAAGATTTTTAATGATATCTATAAAACGAACGATATTCTTCCAAGCGAGAATGAACTTTCTATTAGTTATGAAAGTAGCCGTTCAACCGTCAGACAAGCTTTAAAAATTTTAGAAGAAAAAGGGCTCATCCAAAGAAGACATGGCTATGGCAGCATTGTCCTCGCTCACGATCGGCTCCTTTTCCCTATTTCCGGCTTAACTTCATATAAAGAATTACAAACTTCAATGGGTTTTCACAGTGAAACTGAAGTAATAAAATTTGAAAGTATAAAAATTACCCCAGCTCTTTCAGAAACTACTGGATTCGCCATCGGTGACCAAGCCCTTAGTATTCTTAGAAGAAGAAAAGTAGATGGTAAATTTTCCATTTTGGATTGGGATTTATTTTTAGAAAAATACGCTGATGGTTTGACCCCCGAACATGCCCAAAATTCTACTTACGATTATTTAGAAGGGGCTTTGGGGCTTGATATTGCCTATGCCCAAAAAGAAGTTACCATTGATTTTGCTTGTGAAGATGATTTTACATATCTTGATTTAAATCCGAAGGACCATCATATTGTTTCCGTGAAATCTCATGTCTATCTTGCCGATAATACACTTTTCCAGTATACTGAATCACGACATCAGGTTGACCGTTTTCGTTTTACAGAGTTTGCTAGACGTCAAAAAAGATAAAAAAACTCTACCACAGTAGGTAGAGTTTTAGGATATGAAAAAAGACAAGAAGAATATTCTCCTTGTCTTTTCTTTATTTCACACCAATTTCCGCTTCAACAACTTCAACAATTGTATCCACAACATGGTCAACTTGTTCATGAGTTGGAGCTTCAGCCATCACACGTAAAAGGGGCTCCGTACCTGAAGGGCGAACTAAAATACGTCCTTTACCATTCATTGAAGTTTCCATTTCTGAGATAACTTTCTGAATAGCTGGCACATCCATCGCTGATTTCTTAGCTGCATTGTCTTTTACACGAACATTAACTAATTTTTGAGGATAAATTGTAACTTCACTTGCTAATTCAGATAAAGTTTTACCCGTTTCACGCATTACTTTTAATAATTGAATAGCTGAAAGTTGACCATCTCCAGTCGTGTTGTAATCAAGGAAAATCATATGACCAGATTGTTCACCACCAAAGTTATAATTATTTTTCTTCATTTCTTCAACAACATAACGGTCACCAACAGCTGTAATTACTGAATTAATTCCTGCTTCTTCAAGTGCCAAGTGGAATCCAAGATTAGACATTACTGTTGTTACTAAAGTATCTTGTGCTAATTTACCTTGTTCAAGAAGATACTTCCCAACGATAAACATAATTTTATCGCCATCAACAATTTCACCATTTTCATCAACGGCAATTAAACGGTCAGCATCCCCATCAAAGGCAAGTCCGAGGTCACTTCCTGTCTCAACAACTTTTTTAGCCATCGCTTCAGGATGAGTTGAACCAACTTTAACATTGATATTAAATCCATCAGGATTTTCACCAATCACTGTTAAATTGGCTTTCAAATCTGCAAAAACGGCACGTGCTGAGGTATATGAAGCACCATTCGCAGTGTCAAGCACCACATTATAACCTTCAAAGTCACCTTCAGCCGTTGTTTTTAAGAAAGCTTGGTATTTACGAACGCCTTCAATATAATCATGAAGCATTCCCAAACCTTGAGCTGATGGACGTGGCAAAGTATCTTCTTTGGCATCAATCAAAGCTTCGATTTCGAGCTCTTTTTCGTCTTCTAATTTGTAGCCATCTCCACCAAAGAATTTAATTCCATTATCTAAGGCAGGATTATGACTTGCCGAAATCATAACTCCAGCAGAGGCCCCATCTTTTTTTACCAAATACGCAACACCAGGTGTCGCAATGACTCCCAAATCATAAACTTCAATCCCAACAGACAAAAGTCCTGAAATCAAACTACTCACAAGCATTTGCCCAGAAATTCGTGTATCACGGCCAACATATACTTTGGGAGTTTCCAATTCGTGTTGGCTGAGAACATAGCCTCCAAAACGACCAAGTTTAAAGGCCATTTCTGGCGTTAATTCTACATTTGCTTCTCCGCGAACACCGTCTGTTCCAAAATATTTACCCATTTTTATTGTCTCCATTTTTTATTCTTTTTATCTGTTATCAAAAACTAACTACTGATTTTTACTGGGGTCAAAGTAACTTCAACCTCTTGTGGATCTATACTCACTCCATCTACTCGCAAAGGGACTGTTATTTTTGTTTCTTTTACGATTCCAGTAATATCCACTGTTGCTTCAACATTTTTAATTGCTTCTAAAGTACTTTTTTCACCCGATAAAGTGACATTTTTATCAGAAAGTTTTGTTTTCACTTCTGATAGTGTTTTATCGAGCGTTCCTTTTTGTGTGAGCTTAACTGGAACATCTTTGGTTAACTTATTCACTGTGACTTTCAAATGTGTTGTTGAAGGTTCGATTTGCGCCGGAAGAATTTTACCTGTACTATCCACAGCGTGGAGGGTTACGGTACCAGAATAATTTTCGTTTAAGTTGACATCATTTGGCAAAGCTGCTTCAATGGCATGAATTTTTTTGATACTTTCATCCCCTGCGGTGACCTTAACTTTTTCGTCACTAACAGTGAGGTCGCTAATCGTAAATCCCTCTGGAAGCTGAGTCGCATCAGCTTTTGGGGTTACCTCAAATTCTTTTTTAGCCTTATCCTCTAACGTAATATTCATTGTTTTGGGTTCAATTGTTGCCGTTACTCCGCCCGGAAGTTGTTCAATTCTGATTGGAACATCAAATTTACCAGTTTTCAGTTTAGTTAAATCAACACTTAAAAAGAAATTTCTAGTATCTGAGTTTTCTTCATTGGTAATTGAAAGTCGATTATATCCTGATAAATGAACTGTTGCGTTGCTATTGTAGCCACTGACAAAGTATTTATTAGAATTATACTTTAATTCTACCGGAACATTATTAATGGTTGCCGTATATACTTCACCAGATTGGTTGGTTCCTTGATTGCGAATAGATGTAGCGTTAGCATTAAAGAAAAGCACAATTGCAAAGAAAATAGAAGCTAAAATATAAAATGTTTTGGAATTAAAAAATTTATTTGCCATTTTTCTTTTCCTCCACCTTATTTTTTCTAATTCTTCCTGTTCCTCTCACCGTTTTTTCAACTTTAGGAACTAAGATTGCGACTAAAATATCATGAAATTTTTCTTTTGAAATATCAGCAAAAAACTCGCCATTATGTGCTACTGAGATTCCACCTGTTTCTTCTGAGACCACCAAAATCAAAGCATCTGAAACCTCAGAAAGTCCAATTGCAGCCCGGTGTCTTGTCCCAAACTGTTTTGAAATACCTGACTTCTCAGTCAAGGGAAGGTAGGCACTTGTCACGGCTATTTTATTTCCCTGAACGATGACTGCGCCATCATGCAATGGCGTATTGGGAATGAAGATATTAATAAGTAGTTCACTGGTAATATCAGCATCTAACCGAATTCCGGTACTTACAAATTCGTTCAAGTTTTGTCCTTGCTCAATCGCAATTAATGCCCCAATCTTTCGTTCAGACATGTAAGCAAATGACTTCTCATAAGCTGAAATGTGACCATCTAAGCTCCCTTTTTTTGTTGGTGTAAATAAAGTGGTTGTTCTTCCCAAGCTTTCAAGTGCTCGTCTAATTTCCGGTTGAAAAATGATAACTCCGGCAATAACCCCGTAAGTGATGACTTGATTGAGTAGCCACTCAACTGTTGTAAGTCCAATAAGTCCAGCAATAATTCTAATAAAAATGAAAATAATCACACCACGAACAAGCGTCATTAATTTTGTTCCTTGTACAAAGCGAATCGCTTGGTAAAGGAAAAAACTGACAATTGCAATATCTAATACGGCAATAGCAATCCGCAGAGGTGATTCATTCAATTCAAAAATTTTTTGCCAAAATTCAAGGTTAAAAAATTGATTGAAGTCGGTCAAAAGTTCCCCCTCCTTTTCATATCGTTACTTTAATTATACCAAAATTTTATATTAACTGCTGTATTCCCATATAATGATTAATGGTAAGCTTGATATATTTGTTATTTATAGATTTTTGGCTGACGATATAAAAAATTACTGACACAATCATTTCGTCAGTAATTTTCCATTAAATTATTTTTTAGCCGCCCGTTCTGCTTTCCGAGCTGCTCGTCTAGCTTCACGTTCAGGGTCAACTGAACGTATCTTTCTTTCTTTTTTAAGATTTGTCTCTGTACTTATCCCTAAGTCAGTATTTTTCTTAGCCAAGGCTTTGGCTTCACGTTCTAAGAATTTATCCAAATCTCCAGATAATCGAGCATAACGCATAAATCTTTTTCGTGAATCTTTGGCTGCTTTATCATAGAGATTCTCAGCATGCTCTGCGTCTACTTTCAATAAATTTCCAAAACGCGATTGAGTAAGTAAAAAGTCTCTAACTTTACCAAAATCAGGTTTTTTGAAATCAAGAATCATCGGATTTTTCCCCAAATCTTCAAGAAGAGGATTGTAGCGATAAAGTTGCCAATAACCAGAATTAACTGCTTCTTTTGCTTCATCGAGCGCTAAATGTATTCCTCCATAAAGGCCATGTGAAATACATGGTGTATATGCAATAATAACTGAAGGACCCTTAAATTTTTCAGCCTCATCAAAAGCTCGAATTGTTTGCATCATATTGGCACCTGAGGCAATTTGAGCGACATAAACTTCTCCGTAAGTCATCAACATTGCGCCCAAATCTTTTTTGGTACTAGATTTTCCGCCAGCAGCAAATTGAGCAATGGCTGAGGCCGGAGTAGCTTTAGAAACTTGTCCTCCTGTGTTAGCATAAACTTCATTATCCATCACCAAGATATTTACATCAGCACCTGAGGCAACGATGTGGTCTAATCCACCAAAACCAATATCATAGGCCCAACCATCTCCTCCAAAAATCCATTGAGTAGGTTTGACGAATTGGTCTTTTTGTTTGTAAATCGCGTCTAATTTAGGAGAATTGAAATGCTCAGAAGCAAGCATACCTTTCATTTTTTCAGCACGTGCTCGTGTTCCTTCTGAATCCTCTAAATGTTCCACCCAATCTTTGGCCAGATTTTGTAAATCATCCGACATTTCTGGAAGTGCTTCAAGAACCTCTGCTGCTAGCTTTTGGCGACGCGTTTGCGATGCCAACCACATTCCATAGCCATATTCGGCATTATCTTCAAAAAGCGAATTTGACCAAGCTGGTCCTTGTTCCTGTTCATTTGTTGTATAAGGTGTCGCTTGTGTTCCACCATAAATAGCTGAACAGCCGGTCGCATTAGAAATCATCATCCGGTCACCAAACATTTGGGTCAATAATTTGATATATGGTGTTTCACCACAGCCAGAGCAAGCTCCTGAAAATTCAAAGAGCGGTTTTTCAAACTGACTGGCAACAATTGTTCCTGGACGAGCTGGATTTTCTTTTGTTTTAAGCGTTTGTGCAAAAGCCCAATTGACTGATTCTTTTTCTTGACCTTCGTAAGGAATCATTTTCAATGCTTCACCTTTTTTAGGACAAGCTTCAACACACAAACCACATCCTGTACAGTCTTCAACTGAAACCTGAATACGATATTTTAAACCATCAGATCCTTTGTAATCCATAACATGAAAACCTTCAGGTGCTTGGTTCCATTCGTCTTCATCAACTAAAAATGGACGAATAGCGGCGTGCGGACAAACAAACGAGCATTCATTACATTGAATACAAGCTTGGGCATTCCATTCTGGAACTTCCAAAGCAATCCCTCTTTTTTCAGAAGCCGTGGTCCCCAAAGGTTCGTCACCAAAAGTCATGCCATTATCTACTAAAGTTTGAACTGAAAGCTCATCCCCCTCAAAGGCATTGGTTTTATTTACAATCTCAAAAACATATTTTTTACGAGCCGTTTCTTTCGTAACTGCTTCTATAACATTTTCTGTAGTTTCAGCCCAGCTTTCTGGAACAATCACTTCATGCAACCCATTTAAAGCAAGGGCCATGGCCTTCAAATTTTGTTCAACAATAGTTGGTGATTTTTTAGCATACTTTTGTGCATCTTTTTTCAAGATTTCATAAGCTTCATCAAAAGGCATGACATGAGCTAATTTGAAAAAAGCGACTTGCATAATTGTATTAATTCTGCGTTCCATTCCTGTTTCATGAGCAATTTTCATGGCATCAATGGTATAAAAACGAATCTTATTTTCAACAATATATCGTTTCATCTCATTTGGAAGATTTTTTGATAAATGCTCCAAATCCCAACTTGTATTTAAAAGAAAAACTCCGCCTGTTTTTAATCCCTTAGTTAGGTTGTACTTACGAACGTAGGTCATATTATGGCAGGCCACAAAATCAAGAGTAGCAGTCATATATTCGGAATTAATTGGTGAATCGCCAAAGCGCAAATGCGAAATGGTCAGACCACCAGATTTTTTAGAGTCATACTCAAAAGCGGCCTGAACGTATTTGTCAGTATGGTCTCCAATAATTTTAATCGCTGCCTTATTTGCTCCAACCGTTCCGTCAGAACCAAAGCCCCAGAATTTTGCTTGAAAAGTATCTGACGGTGTCAAATCAAGTACTGACAGGTTTTCAAGAGATAAATTTGTGACATCATCAGTAATTCCAATGGTGAAAATACGTTTTGGATTTTCCTTAAGCAACTCATCAAAAATGCTGACAATGTGCTCAGGACGAGTATCTTTCCCACCAATTCCGTAACGGCCACCAATCACTTCTTTGACATTACTATTAAAAAGTGCGGATTGAACGTCAAGAAACAGCGGTTCGCCATTTGAGCCTGCTTCTTTTGTCCGGTCCAAAACGGCCACTGATGTCACTGTTTTTGGCAATTTTTCAAGGAAATTTTCCATTGGAAATGGACGATATAGATGAATATTCAAAAATCCAACTTTGCGACCTTGAGCATTCAAATAGTCCACTGTTTGCTCAATTGTTCCTGCGACTGAACCCATAGAAACAATGACTTCTGTCGCATCAAGTGCACCATAATAATTGACCAAGTCATAGTTTGTTCCACGAAGTTCATTAATCTTGCCCATATATTTTTGGACAATTTCAGGAAGGGCTTCGTAATATGCATTGACTGTTTCTCTTTGTTGGAAATAAATATCTGCATTTTGATTGGTTCCTGAAACCGTTGGATGGTCAGGATTCATTGCCCGCGCTCGAAAATCGGCCAATTTTTCTTGGTTGACCATTGGTAATAAATCTTGATAATCAATAACGTCAATTTTTTGAATTTCATGAGAAGTTCTAAAACCGTCAAAGAAATTCAAGAAAGGAACTGAACCCTCAAGCGTTGCCAAATGAGCAACAGCTGACAAGTCCATCACTTCTTGTACAGATGACTCTGCTAACATGGCAAAACCAGTTGTTCTGGTTGACATGACATCAGACTGGTCGCCAAAAATATTGAGTGCCCCAGCCGCTACGGCACGAGCTGCTACATGAATAACTGCTGGTAAAAGTTCTCCAGCCATTTTGTACATATTTGGGAGCATCAAAAGGAGCCCTTGCGAAGCTGTATAAGTTGTCGCAAGCCCTCCTGCTTTAAGAACACCGTGCATGGCACCTGCTGCACCGGCTTCTGATTGTAGTTCGGTAATCTTTACTCTTTGTCCCCAGATATTTTTACGTCCAGCAACTGACCAAGCGTCAGTATAATCAGCCATCGGAGAACTTGGAGTAATTGGATAAATTACGGCAATTTCTGAAAAAGCGTAAGCAATATGTGCTGCCGCCATGTTTCCGTCCATTGTTTTTTTCATTTTTTCAAACCTTCTCAGGAGAGCATTTATTCGACATTTTTGCGGCATAAAGAGCGGTGTCGGTGTTCTTTATGTGATTTATTACTAAATCGAAAAAGACGAGAGCTTTCCTAATAATATTATTTTGACTATGTTCATTTTAGCATTTTAAAATTAAAAAGTTGAACCTGCTTAGTGTCAATTATCTTTGACATTATCTTTGTTAAAGCATTGGTTATCCGCTCTGTCAGTCACCTTATTATTTACATAGAAAAAAAGATTCCATCAATTAATGACAGAATCTTATGGATTTAGAGGGCTTAAAATTTAATCAACGATACGATGTTCAGTTTGAGCGTCAAAGAAATGTGATTTATTCAAGTTCAAAGCAACTGTAATTTTTTCTCCTGGATTACGGAAATCACGCGCTTCAACACGAGAAACAAATTCAGTTGAACCAGCTTTAAGATAAAGCATTGTTTCAGCACCTAGGAGTTCAGAAACGACAACTTCTGCTTCAATAGTTTGATTTGGATAAGCTTGTTGTGCCAAATTGCTTGCTTGAATATCTTCTGGACGGATTCCAAGAATCACTTCTTTTCCTTCGTAACCTTGTTCTTTAAGCAATTTTGCTTTTCCTTCAGGAAGGTCCATATTTAATCCTTCATTATTTGTCAATTTTCCACCGGTAACTTTGACATTAAAGAAATTCATAGCCGGACTTCCGATAAACCCAGCAACAAATTTATTTACTGGTTCATTATAAAGTTCTTGAGGCGTTCCGATTTGTTCCACGCGCCCCACTGTCCCAGTCTTATCTGAGTTTGGCGATGAAGACATGATAACAATACGGTCAGCAAGTGTCATTGCTTCAGTTTGGTCATGGGTAACGTAAATGGTTGTTGCACCAATACGACGGTGAATTTTCGCAATTTCTGTCCGCATAGAAACACGGAGTTTAGCATCCAAGTTTGACAAAGGTTCATCCATAAGAAAGACCTTAGCATCACGGACAATCGCACGTCCCATTGCTACACGTTGACGTTGACCACCTGATAAATCAGCGGGTTTACGATCAAGCAAGTCAGTCAATCCAAGAATAGCTCCTGCTTCATCAACACGACGTTTAATTTCATCTTTTTTGAATTTACGAAGTTTCAAACCAAAGGCCATGTTGTCAAAAACAGTCATGTGTGGGTAAAGCGCATAGTTTTGGAAAACCATGGCGATATCACGGTCTTTTGGAGCGACATCATTCATGACCTTACCATCAATTTTAAATTCACCTTCGGTAATATCTTCAAGTCCAGCAACCATCCGTAAAGTTGTCGATTTCCCACAACCTGAAGGTCCAACGAATACGATAAATTCTTTGTCTTTGATATCAATGTTGAAATCTTCAACGGCATATTGAGTGGCATTGGGATATTTTTTGTAAATTTTGTCTAAAACAAGTGTTGTCATTATTTCTCCTCTAGTAACTTTTGTTCTTTGTTTATATTCTACTGTAAACGTTTTCTAAAAACAATAAGATAAGTGCCTAAATCTTTTGGGCAGTTTGCACAAATTACTGACAGGATAGAAATTAAACCACACTCTTATCATAATTTTAAAATTATCTTTTCTTTTTGCTGACAGCATCAAAAAAAGTCACTGACAACTCTGTCAGCAACTTTTATCATTTATTAATCTGTTTCATCTTCATCTTTAATCTTATTTGCTTCTTCAGCAAATTTTTGAGCAACTGCTTCCAAAGCTAAAGTTTCTTCATCGCCAATATAATGGTCATCATTGATTTCATCAAGATTGACATACATATCCAAATGCCCTTTTAAATTATCAAATTGAACAGGAGCATCTCCGCCATATTCACCATCCAAATTAAGAAGGATTGATTGTCCACCTAAAGCTTCTATCTCAATTTTACTTGTTTTTATATACTCCAAATTAACATCATCCAAATGTTTTCCATTGGCTACAATTGCAAGTAAAGCAATCAATTCAAATAAATTATCAGTTTTTACTAAAATAAGTGTGAACAGTCCATCATCTAACTTTGCATCAGGCGCAATCTTTTCAAAACCACCAACTGAATTAGTCAATGCCGCAAAAAACATTGAAATATCACCTTCAAAGACCCCCTCATCATGAACAACACGAACTGGCGCCTTGCGGACACGAGGCAAAAGTTCTGCACCTTTGGCTAAATAAGCCAAATAACCAAATGCCGTTTTTAAATGGCTAGGAACACTGTAAGTAAGTTCTGTCAGTCCTCCACCGGCAGCAATATTAATAAAATATTGCTCATCTTTGGTTTCTTTAATAATGGCATGACCAACGTCAATATTTAAAATTTGATTTTTACCAATGATTTCGATTGCTTCCAGTGGTTTTCCTCGTGGAATCTTCAGTGCTCTTGCAAAATCATTCGTTGTTCCCGTTGGGACAATGGCCAATCGTGGTCGTTTCTCAAAGGGAGAAATTCCGGCCACAACTTCATTGATTGTACCATCTCCACCTGCTGCAATGATTAAATCAAATCCAGCTTGCGTTGCTCGTGCTGCTTCTTTCTTAGCCGAATCTTGTTCTGCTGTCGTTTGATAAGCACTTGCTTCATACCCATATTGCTCTAATTTAACCAAAATATCAGCAATATGTTTTTTTATAATTTCTTGACCCGATGTCGGATTGTAAATCAATCTCGCCTTCATCATTTCCCCCGAAAACTTCTCATCCATTCTTTTTAAATTATTTACTGACGGCTTTGTCAGAGAGTAGCCCTTAGGCTTTTGCAATTCTGTCAGTAAATTTTACTCTTTACTCAAATTCTGTCAGCAACTTTTAATCTGAAATAGCTTATAAATCAAGTAAATCTTGTTCTGACCAGATTTCGATTCCTAAATCTTGAGCTTTTGTCAATTTACTTCCAGCTTCTTCACCAGCAACCACTAAATCAGTCTTCTTAGAAACAGAGCCCGAAACATTTGCTCCTAAAGCTTCCAATTTTTCTTTAGCCTCTGTTCGTTTCAAGGTCGTTAATTTACCAGTCAAAACAACCGTCTTCCCCGATAATATCCCTTCAACATTAACTGCGCCTAAATATGCAAAATTCAAACCAGCATTTTCTAGTTCATCCAGTAAAGTTTTGGCTCCAGCTGTTTCAAAATATGAAACCACAGCTGTAGCAATTACCCCACCAAGTGACGGAATTTCCGAAATTTCTTCTTCACTTGCTTGAGAAAGCGCTCTAAGATTAGCAAAACGTTCTAATAATAATTTAGCAGCTTTACCACCTACGTGGCGAATTCCTAAACCAAAAAGTAATTTTTCCGCTGAATTTTCACGGCTTTGCGCAATTGCAGATACAATTTTTTGAGCCAAAGTTTCTTTGACTTTATCGAGGGTCAGTAAATCTTCAACGGTCAATTGATATAAATCAGCAACATCAGTGACTAATTTTTTATCAAAAAGTTGTGAAATTACTGATGGCCCCAAGCCAACAATATTCATTGCATCACGACTAGCAAAATGAATTAACTTCTCTCGGATTTGAGCAGGACACAAAGGATTGACACAACGTAATGCCACCTCGTCCTCAAAATGAATCAAATCTGAATCACATTCCGGACATTGAGTTGGAATTTTTACACGATTATCTTCTCGCTTTGAGAAAACTAATCCTTTCTCTACACTTTGTCTACCAAATCTTGTCCAAACATATTTGTTAGCTCGATGAGTTTTACGAAGATGTCTAGCTGGTTTTCGCTTCTCCAGAAGGACCTTACCAACTTTAGGAATAATATCTCCCGCCTTGTAAATCATTACTTTATCATGATTACGGATATCTTTTTCTTGGATATAATCCACATTATGCAAAGTTGCCCTTGCAACCGTTGTTTGTGCCAAAAGAACAGGTGTCATATTTGCTGTTGGTGTGACAACGCCTGTACGGCCAACCGTCCAATCAACAGATAAAATTTCCGTTTCCGCCTGTTCAGCTGGAAATTTATAAGCGATAGCCCACCGAGGGGCTTTAACCGTAAAACCTAATTCCTCTTGCTCAGCAAGATTATTGACTTTGATAACCACACCATCAATATCGTAAGGCAATTCGTCACGCAAGCGAGTTGCTTCTTCAATAAATTCCCATATTTCATCCAAATTTCGAGCAAATTTACGCTCAGGATTGACTTGAAATCCAAGTTCTTCGAAATATTCTAATACTTCTTCTTGCGTATCATTGGTTGCCGGACTTGCTTCTTGATAAAGGAAAGTTGCCAAACCACGTTTAGCTACGATTTTTGTATCTAGCTGACGTAAAGTCCCTGCTGCTGCATTTCTAGGATTGGCAAAAGGAGCTGCTCCTTCAAGTTCACGCTCAGCATTTAGTTTAGCAAAATTTTGACGCGGTAAATAAGCCTCTCCCCGTACCACAATATCAATGGCTTCTTTTAATTTTAAAGGAACGTCTTTAATCCGTTTTACATTTTCTGTGATATTTTCACCAGTTGTTCCATCACCACGGGTTGCTGCAGTCACGAGTAAGCCATTCTCATAGTAAAGAGATAACGAAAGACCATCGATTTTTAATTCACAAATGTATTCTGGATTAACAATCTCTTTACGGACACGCTCTTCCCAAAGGGCTAATTCTTCCCGCGAAAAAACGTCCCCTAAACTATAAAGATTATAAGGATGTCGAAATTTCACAAAGCCATCTAAAATGACGCCACCAGTCCGATGAGTGGGAGAATCTGCTCTCACTAACTGAGGATTTTCTTGCTCCAATTTCACTAATTCATGATATAGGCGGTCGTACTCACTATCCTCTACAGACGGCTCATCTAAAGTATAGTATTCATAGGCAAATTGATTAAGCTGATCCGTAAGCTCTTTAATTTTTGACTCGATATTCATAGCTCCTATTTTAACACAAAAGACGGGTTAGTATGATTACCAAAACACATCAAATCCTCTAAGTTTTCTTTAATAAATTGATTCAATAAAAAAATAAAAACTCGCTCTTTTAAGCAAGTTTTTATTTTTTTAGTAAGGCGACGGTCGCCCTTTTTCAGCTATAAACAGCAAGGGATAGGCATATTTTGTCCCTATTTTGTCCCTACAAAAAATGCCAGCAAATTGCTGACACCCATGTTTAAGACTTTCATTATATCATATAAAACAAATAAAAAAAGCCTGACCGAAGCCAGGCATGATTGTTAATAATTTAGTGTTTGACCAGCATAAATCAAATTAGGGTTTGAGATGCCATTCATTGAAACTAGACTTTGAACAGTTGTTCCTAAACGGCTGGCAATTGATGAAAGGTTATCTCCAGAACGTACGGTGTAAGTTCGTGCTGTAGTCCCAGATTGACCGCCCGTGAAGCGAATAATCTGATCAGTATAAATCATGTTCGGATTAGATAAACTGTTCTGACGAGCCAATTCTTGCCAGTTGGTTCCCCAATTTGAAGCAATTGCACTCAAAGTATCGCCTGATTGGACGATATGAGTTTGAGTATTCCCAGTTGAATTACTTCCGCCTGTATCCAACGCTTGAACGTCACTTGCTGCAACCCAGCTCATAATATTATCAAGCAAGACTTTATTGCCAGATTTTTGAAGGACTTTATAGGAGTTTTCCTTAACCCATTTAGGGATTGCTTGTCCCGTTGAGTAATTCGTTGCACTGAACTTGATTGTGACAGTCATACCTTCTTGAATTTCACTTGGTGTCACTTCGTTGGCATCCTTACCATCATCAGTGGCTGGTGTGTCAGTATCTGGTTTAGTTGCGTTCCCGCCTTCATAACCTTTGTCAGTGATTCCTGTTAGATCCACATTGCCATCAAGTTCTCCATTGACATAGTTTGATGTAAACTGCCAAATTTGTATATTATCATAACTTGGAAAGTCACTATAATCAGGCGCTGATTTTATAGTATTCCAACCATAACCAGCCATCCATAATCCATAGTTTTTGACAATTTTGTCTAAGAAAAAATTATCTGTAAGATAACTTTTATATCCATAAAGAAGTGGAGTATAACCATGATCTTTGATATATTTCAAAGCCCACAATGTAACGTCAGTTGATTGCATTCCAAACTCTGCATCTAGTGCCACAATTGAGCCTTTAGGCGTTTGAATTTTGGAAAGCATTGTATCCAAAACTATTTTTGCAGTATTATAATCAGTGACATCTTCCCACCAAATATAGGTATGTGCTCGCTTGCCTTGAGCGATAGAAGATTGGACTTGGGTTGGATAAGTTGATTGCCAGTAAATTCCATATTTATTGTGACCTCCAATTTGAGAAATCACGAACTTATCAGTCGGCAACCCTGCTTTTCCATAGTTATCGTTATACACTGACCAGTCCACCCCTTGGTCACCGACTGCCGCAAATACTGGTCCACTTGCTGCGACAACAAAGAAAGCTACCATTCCAATGGCAGCTTTTTTAATTACTTTTTTCATTTGTTTTCCTCCGTATCATTTGGCTGATTATTATATTTGACAGCACTTACTCCAGCTAATGTTCCCAAGAATACCGTGAATGCATTCAAAGTAATAATAGCTAAATCAGTTCCACCCCAACCGTAGGCTTTACCAATTACACCAATAAAAACACTAAGTGCTGGCAATGCTGTTAAAACAGCCCATTTAATAATGTTATAAACTTTGTCATTTGAAATCATTTTCTTTTCCCACCTTATACCTTTCGTAAATTTCGTGAGCATAGTGATTGCCCCCTAACGCTGTATATTCATCAAAAATACCACTGACAATTTGTAAGCCATAATCATGGTTAATTGCTTCTCCAAGCTCAACACGCTTAATGACTACTAAAAGTATTCTTAATTGCTCCTCTTGTTTCTTGGTCATTCTTCGATACATCCATCCAAAAATACCAGAAATTATAAGAAGAGCGGCCCAATTATCAATAACAAGCTTGAAAAAAAGCCACCCTTCATGTACTAATGCATCCATACCCCCTACTTTCTAAGCTGCAACCGGCCATGGGTCATTAGTAAAGTAACTTCTCACCCCTCGGAAATAACTATTAACCGGAACTGTTTCTCCCATATAGTTTATTTTTCCATCGGTGTTAAAGTAATAATAAGTATCTAAGTGTCTTCCTTGAACAAGGCAATCAACAGACTCCGCTTCAACTGGACGGTACCCCAAAGGAATCATTTCAGTTGGATTCGCCCCGCTTCCAAGCTGAGTAGTATTTGAACCTTTAAATGTAATCGTTACAAGATTTCCAACACGTTTGGCAGTCACTGATAGACCGTAGCCAATTGCAAATGAAGTGGAAATATAAGGTTGAGTTATTACTCCAGAAACAGTTATATTTTTAAAGCTTGTATCATCTACAAAATTTTTCTTTCCAGCAATATCTTCATCACCAGTGTTATGAACAACTTTATCGTTGTCTGCTTTAATTGAGGTTAGATTATCAATTTCATTTTGCAAGTTTCCTGCTGCATCTTCTGAAAGTTGACCCTTGATGTGTTCAAACCAATCTGAAAATACAACTCCATTCGCTTCTAGCTCTGATTTAAATTGTGCCAATAAATCACCAGTCTTTATAGATTCATATGGACTAGAATACCCACAAACTTTAGTATCAGCACGAGTATCCGTAATATTTGATTGAGCAATACTTGATGCATTGGCTGGAACAACTATCGTTGCAATTTGTAATTCATAAACATCTGCAGTTTGGGTAACTTGTGTGCTATTTGTTTTATAAACAACATCTCCTGAACGAGAGGAGTTGTTCCACTGAACAACAAGTGAATCTGTTCTTGATTGTGATGTTAGAGGTGCTGGAATTTGGAAAGATTTTGGGGCAGTATTCATAATCTGCCCCCCTTTGATAATTGCTACTCCTGAACCTACATTAATATTTAAAGATGGTGTATCTGTTTGAACAACTTGAAAACCAGTGTACCCTGGTAATCCAGTATTTGGAACAATTCCTGTGCTAAAAATATTAGCATAAAACTGCATCCAATCTGCTGGTCCATAAGCCCTATCTCCATTTGCTGATACAAAGGGGAATGCCCATACTGCCATAATTATTACCTACTTTCTTGTTAATTTTTTTATTAATGAAACTCTATCCTTATCAAAAGTCGGATCTAAATGATATCCACCTTCCGCATCCCAAGTTTCTTGCATTGATGTTAAAACTGAAGATTTTGTAATACCAAATCTTTGGCTAGTTACTCGAACTGTGTCTCCAACTTCATAATCTTTTCCATATTGAAAATTAAGGTTATTAAAATTAATTTCACCACTTAACTGGATGACTTCAACACGCTCTGCTAAGGATTGCTGTCCTCGTTGCATGAGCTGAGCCTTGTAGTCTGCATCTGAT
Source organism: Lactococcus sp. (assembly GCF_036648155.1). NCBI lineage: Bacteria > Bacillati > Bacillota > Bacilli > Lactobacillales > Streptococcaceae > Lactococcus > Lactococcus sp. The sequence continues at coordinate 78,081 of NZ_JAVXIY010000008.1, forward strand.
AGATTTACTGTTGCTCCATTACCATTTGTAGAACTTTGTTGTAAATCACGAGCATCTACATATAATTCACGACGTTCAATGCCTGTAAAGCCGTCTCCAATTAAAACATTTTTTCGAGCAGTTCCTTCTCCTTCACCAAAAACATAAGCAGTAGTTGATAAATCTGAATTATCCCTAACAATATTCTCTGTTTTAAGTCCTTCATCGCTTAAACTAAATTCAACACCACCGTCACCACTCAAATCTCGCCCTTTATAGAGCTGAATTTGAGCAGCCGGACTTTCTAGATTTGTTGCCAACTCTCGAATGCAAATTTGATTACTATCTGCCAGTGAAGAAATTTCCTCACTAACTTTTCCATAACTATTTTGATAATTAAGTGCAGTAGTTTGTAAATCATCTGGTTGTTGAATTGAGAGAAAATTAAAAGAGCGAGATGCTCCTGCTCCTGTAACAACGTGGTTATTGATGAGATCATAAATAATCTGCTCTGGCTTTTTATTAAGTACCGAATAGGTAGATTTAATGATTCTATCTTTTGCCTTACCCAATAAACTTTTTCCAGTTATTGTAATTAGATTTGATTGAGAACTATCAAATTTAACTACATCTATATAGAAATAGCAGTCCTTAATCGAAAGAATATTTTCCTCAATAAAGTAAGGAAGATATGTTGGAATAAGTGGCATCGTTAATTGGAAAGTATTGAAAGAGTAAGCATTCCAAACAACAATACAACTTTTAAAAGTGTCTAGTATTCCTCTTGACAGATATTTAAAACCAGATTGACGTTCAAAAATCTCAATAGATAAATCGTTTTGCACTTTACACCCCCACTAATAACGGATTATATTTCATATCCGCTATCATATTTTCAATGCCATCATCTGCTTCTAATTTAAAATAATTAGTAGCTTGATTATCAATCTGAAGAAATGTTGAGCCTAGTTTACGCATTGAAAAGCCATTTTCACCATTTACAAGGACCTGTTTTTTTCCATGATTTGTATTAATATAAATAACATCACCGGCTTTAAAAGTATGGTTGAAAGAAAAAAACTCTTGAGAGTAAAGATTAATAAATCGGGGATTGACAACTTCCGCTACACATTTAATATTAATTTCCATTCCAATGGCGACATCCCCTTGATTGGTAATTTCTATTTCCTTTCCTGAATCTACTGTCGCAAACTTATACTCAGGAGTAATAATCAATGGCCATACGAAAAGATTTGTTGTCTGTCCTAATTGTACTGTGTAATCAATATTAGAAACATCTCTCCAGTACGGGTCTAGTGCCCTTAATTGAATTGTACCTTTTTGATATTTTGGATCAAAACCTTTCAGAACTTCTACATCAATTTCATAAGCAGTATTAAGAACTTCCCATTTTAGAGTACCTAACAATTTAGGATTAAAAGCGGACATCAAGTTATGCTTAAAACTCTCTCTTTCTTCAAATGATGTTCCCTGTACCAAAACTTCTATTTCTAAGTCACGATAAGATAAAGAAGAATGTATCTTTTGTTCTCCATCCATTCCAAATACTTTTTCACTACTGATATTATTTTCTGGTAAACCAAATCCTGAATAATCCATTAAACGAAAAGGGGCAAAAGGCCCCATTATAATTGTATTTCCATTGACATTGGTATAAGTCATTTTAACTTTAGCCATAATTCCCCTTTCCTATCCTATTTGATAACCTAGTTCTTGAAGACCATTCAAGGTCTGGCGCTTAAGTTCTCTTTCGCTTGGATTCTCTTGAACGTAAATCGTTTGTTGAATAGTTGCTGATTTTGTTGTTGTAGAACTTGAAACACTTGCACCAGAGGATTTACCCATTATTGCAGTTGCTTTTGAAATTCCCCCACTTCTTCCGATGTTTAAAGCAGTTTCGGGTGTAACAGTTGCCATCATCTTTTGATTCAAGTCTGCAAGTGCTTTAGTTGCATCACTTGCATTTGCGGTGATACCAACAGCAATACCAGAAGGGATGAACTGACCGACCTCATCTCTAAATTTTCGAGATGGAGAGTGGATTCCTAGAAAACTTTTAACTTTATCTACAGCACCTTTTGCCATATCTTTTACTGACTCTGCTAGCCTTCCTGCTGCTCCTGAAACCCCCTGGATAATTCCATCCACAAGGTTAGAACCAATAGAACCTAAATCACCAAAAGCACCAGAAATCTTTCCTGGAATGCTTGTGAAGAAGCCAGAAATTGAACTCCAAATTTGTCCTGCTTTTTGAACTAAAGCATTAATCAATCCTTGAATAAGTTGTCCACCAGCACTAGCTAGACTTCCCATTAATTGAAGAACCCCTCTTACAAGAGCCGAAATTAACTGAACACCAGCACTCAATAGCGTTGGGACAAGTTTAATAATCGCTCCTAGCAAAGCAGCCATCAATTGACCGATAGCTGAAAGAATAGCTGGAAGGTTTTTGATTAAACCTGAGACAAGAGCACCGATAATTTGAATACCTGCGCTCAGAATTGTTGGTAGTAAAGTTACTATTGCATTAAGTAGTGCTGTAATAAGTTGCACAATTGCTGAAATGATTTGTGGAAGCGCTGAAATAAAGCCATTAATTAAAGCCATTAAGATTTGAATCCCTGCATTAATAACTAAAGGAATTAATGGAATAATCGCATTGATCAAAGCGTTAATAATCTGTAGGGCTGCAGAAATAAGCATTGGTAAAAGCTGGATAATTCCTGTAATCAGTCCATTTAAAATGGTAGCTCCAGCAGTGACTAGTAACGGTAGCACAGCAACTATTGCTTGAAGTAATCCGTTTATTAATTGTGTTGCAGCACTAATCAATAAAGGAAGTGCACTGATAAGCCCCGAAATTAATCCATTTAAGAGTGTTATTCCTCCGGTAATAAGCAATGGTAAAGCTGTTGTTATTGCATTGGTTAATCCCGTAATAACTGTAGTCATCGCCGTTACTAATAAAGGAATTGCAGTTACAAGCCCTGAAACTAATCCGTTTAACAATTGGATTCCACCTTGAATAATCAGTGGTAGAGCACCGAGTATTGCATTCAATAAAACCGTAATCACTTGTGTAATCACTTGAGTAATAATAGGAATTGCTGTAGTCAACCCTTGAACCAAACTGTTTATTGCTTGCGTTCCGACAGATATAATCTGAGGGAGCGCTGCCAATATTCCATTGATTAGACTAATAATCAAATTTGTTCCAATCTGGATAAACTGGGGTAACAATTGTCCAACTGTATTAATCATGCTAACGATATTATCGACAATCGCTTGAATAGCTCCATTTACACTCCCTGTTTGAATAAAAGCTGTAATGAATTTTGTCACTAATCCTATCGCAAGACCTATAGGTGCAGAAACACCATAAAAAGCAACCGCTATTGAAGTTAGAACTCCTACAACTGTTATTGCACTGACATGGAAATTACTGATAGCTGAACCTGCACTTTTGAAAAGATTTCCTAAAAAAGAAATAGCAGTGCTAACTGCACCGCTAATAAAACTTACAAAAGGTTGCAATGCTTGGATAGCTTCTGTTACAAAACCTTTGAAGCTTCCCCATGCATTTGACATGCCTGGTAAAAAAGTCCCAGTAAACCATTGAACTACAGCAGTTACAGCTTTTGATGTGTATTGTTCAAAAGCTTGCATAACTGATTGGACAGTTGGTAAAAATGTTGAATTGTACCATGCCACTACACTCGACATAGCCGATTGAATAGCTTTCCATGCTTCTTGTACAATTTTTTGACCGGTCTGAGTTTGAGTGAAGAAATATACTAACCCTGCAACTAGTGCTGCAATTGCAGTCACCAAAATTCCAACCCAATTTGCTTTCATTGCAACATTAAGCGCCCATTGTGCAACTGTTGCACCTTCATTAGCTTTTTGAAATGCTCTTATTGAAGTTGTAACTGCATCAATAATTGCATAAGCAGAAAAGGCTGCTGCTCCAGCAACAAGCGCTACAATAAATGATTCGACAACATCCATATTCTTAGAAAGCAAATCAAGAAATTGTGATACTGCTTGCATTGCACTTGTCAAAGCCGGAAGCACTCGCTCACCTAATGACATGCCCAATGTTTCAGCAGAACCGCTTAATTGTTCCAAAGTACCATTGAAACCTTGCATGTATGCATCAGCCATTTTTTGTGCCGCTGTTTGGTCTTCTGTTGCTTTAATATATTTATTTACACCAGCAGTTCCCTCATTCATAAGAATTGCGGCTGCTCGAGATGCATCAGAACCAAATAATGTTTGAAGTGCTTGAGTTTTTTGTGCTTGTGTAAGATTGCCAAGTTTATCATGAAGTTGACCAGCAATTTCTGAAATACTCTTAAATGAACCATCTGCATTAGTGAAATTCAAGCCAAGATTTTCCATTGCCGCTGCAGCTTTATCAGACTGAGGCACTAGGTTTTGAAGCATGGTTTTAAGAGAAGTACCAGCATCAGAACCTTTAATCCCATTTTGAGAGAAAGCAGCTAGAACTCCCACAGTATCATTAAGTGAAAGTCCAGCGGTTGTTGCTCCTGGTCCTACCTGTGCAAGAGATTGAGCCAAGTCAGAAACATCAGCACTTGAAGCGTTAGCTCCTCCAGCCAATGCATTTGCCACCATTGAAGCTTTATCTGCTTGTAAATGGAAAGTATTAAGAGCATTGGCAGTAATATTAGCTGCATCACCTAAGTCCATTCCTGAAGCCGCCGCTAAGTCCATTGTAGCTTTTAAAGCTCCAGCTTGAACTTGCGCCGGAGTTATACCAGCTTTAGTTAATTCCAGAATTGCTTGAGCTGCTTCATTTGCTGAGAATTTGGTACTTGCTCCCAAGTCTTTAGCTAATTGATTAAGTTTAGCCATTTCTGATGCAGAAGCTCCAGAGTTTGCCTTAACTAGATTCATTGTTTGTTGAAAGTCTGCCGCAGCTCCTATTGATGCTTTGGCAAAAGCTTTAATTCCATTAGCGACTGCTGTTATTGCATTTTGAGCAAGTGCCATTGCAGCACCTACTGCCAAACTTTGTTTAAGACCTTTCCCGGCACCTTCTCCGTCATTTTGCATTTGACGAAGTGCTTTGGAAATATCTGAAGTTCCTTTAACAACTGTTCCATCATTGAGTAAGACATCAATGGTAACAATTCCATCTGCCATTATTCATTCCCTCCTTCCTCTTCTGGTAGGGCATAAATTTCTTGTAATTCACGCATGTTTTCAATTTCTTCAGCGGTAGAATTTTTATCAGGTTTCCAATTACGGATTTCTCGAACTTTATTCAGTTTTGCTTCTGGAGGTAAATCCCGCAAAAGCATTCTAAATTCATCCCAATGAAGTTTACCTAGCTCTTTTTGTAAGTTAATGCCATAGCATTGAACAAAACTTGTAAAGATATATTCAGCATCAAAAGAGAGAGAAAAGTCAGCTTGCGCTGATTTCCTCTTCATTGGATTTCCTAATACATCATAGGTTTCAATTGGTTCATATTCACTAAATATTTCTTCTTTTATTTGTTCAAACAGTACAATCAAATCATCTATCGGAACAAGTTTTAAAATATCTTCGCCAAACAAAAGGGAGCAGGAGGTTATGAGTTTTTCTTCTGGCTCAAAAGAACCATCATTCCACACATCCAAAACATCCAGGACATTATCAAAGCTCAAATCAACGGGATATTCTTTCCCCTCATGGGAAATCTGTTCCCTAAGTTTGTCGTTTAATTTGAACATTCATATCAGCTCCTAGCGTTTTCGTTTTTTGTTTTTCTTATTAATGTATTTCTTTTGAGCATTAAGCATACGACGTTGGCGAGCTTTTGCATCTGCATCAAGTCCACGAAGAGTAGCTTGGAAAATTTCTTCAGCATTTTCAAGCCAAAATGTAACATCATGAATCTTAGAATATAGATCTTCAAAAATACCTGCTCCGTAAATATATTCATACAGTTCTCGGGCAATATTAACTTGTGCAGCGACGCTTTCTTTAATCATTTCTGGTTGTAAAGAATTTTCTTTAGCTGCTTTTTGAATTTTTGCATCAATTGGTTTTAATGTTTGTTCTGCACGTTTTTTCAAAGTATTTAAACCTGAATCGCTCTCATTAATAGACATCAGTCGTGTTACATTTTCTTGAGAAGATTCAAAAAAAATTGTTACTCCTTCCGTAATACGAACTGTAAAACCATTCAATTGGATTTTTGCTTGTACTTCTTGCATTATTTCTCCTTAAAAAATAAAGACTAGAGAAATTCCCTAGTCTTTTGTTAATAGTATTTAAAGTATCACTTCTACGACTGTGCTCCAAGCAGAACCAGTTATGTTTGGAGCGTCATGTAGAGCCGCCGCTTTTTCAACATTTGTTGTTCCACTCGGTGCTACTACGTTATATGCTTGAACATAAAACGGAATCTTATCGCCAGTAGTTGCTCCTACTGGAACATCAGAAGCTGCCAAAGTAAACTTAGTTGTTTCTGAATATCCCATATATTTCGCATCATGCGGATCAGTTGTATTAGCGTCCCCATAGTGAATAAGGTAGGCCACAGCACCAAGTGGTGCATCATATGAAATCTCTATATCACCATTCGATTTCTTAACCCCAGTTACATTCTGGGGCTTAGCTGGGTGTGGATGCTGACTTTGTAACTGTCGGTTGACTTACAAAGTTTAAATCACAAGCAAAATCTTCATAAGAAGTTGCGTCCCCAGACCCTGCAGTAATGGCCATAGCTTTTGCCACACCAATTACAACATCTCCATTAGTTTCAACAATTTTATGGAACAGTAAACGATCATCATCTGTTTGAGTACGTTTCATGCTGGCAACAAGATTTTGCGCTTCATCCGTATTATTTCGGCTACCTTTAACGCCCCAAATTTCAGAACGTCCAGTTAAAATATCAACTTCAGTTCCATCACCAAGATAGTCGCCCGCAGTATCCGTTTTTTCGTCTGATTTATCCTCGATAGTTTGAATATCAAGTCCTAATCGTAACCACGCTTCACTATCTGCTTCTGGTGGTGTTTTCTTATCAGTGCCTGTTCCTGCTGAAATAGGAGCAAGGTAGTGTTCACGTTTTGCATTTTTATTCTTAGCCATTTGCTATTTCTCCTTTATTGGTAATTATTGTCGCTGTAATATCCAAAATAAAAAGATACCAACCCTTTTCATCTCGTTCATTTAACGAAGGTGCTTCTGGTTCTAAAGATTCAAACTCATAAGAACCATTCTGTGAGGGAATATCAAGAGATAAATCACCCAAAGCTTTTGATATTTCCCACATTGTATTATTTGCGATTTCGATGCTTTTGGTATGAATGGCAATCTCAAAATTGAGTGTCATTTTCACCCGTCCAAGCATATCCCCGCCACTAATTCTTCCGCCCGGTAATGCATAAACCCCAAGACTTTCTGTTTCGTCTGGGTAATTCATTACTGCTTTCATTTTCAGACCAGGAATATCATTGATTGATGATGTGAGACATTCTAAAAAGTCATTTGCCAAATCCTGCTCCTTTCACAAATACTTCAGCCCACTTTTTACCATACTTTGCTTTTGCTTTTAAATCCCAACGTGGACCAGTGCCGGGAGTTGTATAGTTCTTAATTGAATAAGTTGCACCCTTTTTCATTATCTTTCCATAATATTGAGCACGAGCATAAGGAGCCTGCCAAACCAGTTGGCTTCTTCCGGTATTAACATGTCCGATAAATCGTAATGCGCCAGATTTTTTGGGAATGTACCTATCCATATCCATAAGCATTTGATTTAGCATTGCATCAGCCCCTTTCCTAAAACGATAAGGGCTTAATTTATTACTAAATCCAGATAAATCAACTTTGATATTCACTCCTACATCTGCCATTAAATCAACCTCACTTCATAAGACCAAACCTCGTCCTTGATTGGATTCTTATTTGGAGCGTATTCTTTCAATACAAATTGATTTTGTCCGCTGTCAGTCACACGAGCTTCAAGAAAAGAGTCATCGATAACAAAATCTTTAGCTTGAGAAGAGAGGTAGATAAATAATGTTGTTTCTTTATTTATTTTTCTGTCGCTTCCAGAACCTGAAAAAGTTGTTTTTGTATCAATTTTGATATTTTCAATATTTAAAGGTTCTGCATACTCTGGGTCACCATAAGCATTTTTCCCTTTCAATTTCTCGACTTTAACAGATTGTTGTAGGAATAATTTTGGGACACTCAACATTAAAGCCCCCTTTCCTTACTAGCATAACGAGTATAAGCTACTCCCGAATACCTAAGACCAACACTCCCCAATAATCGAATTCCTTCACTTGGAATAACTTGAATTAGGTTTGCTGAGTCTTTAAAACCAAGAGATGTTGAACCAATGGAAAGATTTTGAAGTGATAATACATCAACATCAGAAATAATTCCTGTCTGATCCATTTGTTCTATCGTCAAACACAGGGCCATAATGAAAGCTTCTTTTCTTCTTGGACTATCTGAAGTTAAATCATTTTCTTTATAAAAATAATTTGTTTTAGAATCCAAGGCAATCTCGGCTCTCGGTAGTAGCTTGTTAAAAATTTTCTCGTCTATATCTGATAGTCCTGAATATTTATAATCATCATAAGTGATATAAGCCATAATCCCTCCTAAAATAAAAGAGGAGATTACTCTCCTCCACTTGCTGCTGTAACCGTTACTTCACAAGTTACGGTCAAACCATTAACTGTTGTTCCAGTAATTGTTGTTGTTCCGGTAGCTTTACCTACTACATTCCCTTGTTTTGGTGTAACTGTAGCAATTGTAGGATCACTAGAAGTAAATGTTACTGTTTTATCCTCTGCATCTTCTGGCAAAACAGTAGCTGTCAGTGTTTCATTTCCCCCGACTTCAAGAGATAGCGTTGTTTTATTCAACGTTACTCCAGTGGGGGCTACGCTTTTGGGCTTTCTGAAACATAGATAGCGTCTTTGGCATTTTCAAATACAATCGCATCGTAGTAGTCCAAACCTTTGATTGTATCACGGTAACCGCTACGGTCTTGTGATGCTGGGACAGTATCAACTGTACCGAATTTGACAATTGGAGCTACCGCAATAAGAGGAGTAACAATGAAATTCAAATTAAGAGCTGCATCGTCAGCACCCGTTCCAGCGAAACGTGCTTTGGCGACTTTTACAATAGGAACACCACCGTCAATTTGAGCAACTGTACGATTGATACCGTTGATTGACGCTTCATTGGTTGTAAATGTTTTTGAAACACCAGAAGCATTTTTGAGCATTCGATAAGTAGCAGCAGATACAAACATTACATATCCACCAGGGATTTCATTATCTGTCATGTATTCTTCTGCAGAATCATAAGCATCAAGAATGTTATCTTTAGTCAAAGTTTCACTAACTTTTTTGTTTGCATTATCGTAAAGTGCTTGAATGGCAACTTTATCACGATGTGGAACAGTAACCAAACGCTTATGTTCTTCAACAATATTGTTAATTGTCAAAGCTGATGATTCTGACTCATCCAATTGGTCAACGTCATACCCAAACCAATCTTCGTTTTTAAGCTTTACAGTTTCTTTAGCAATGTCGATTTTGTTTCGTGCATTATCGTCATTACGTTTATATTTTGTTGCATCAACAAAACCTGACATTTTATTGATACGTACTTCATTAACACCAACAAAGTCAGCTGCAGTGATTGCTTTTGCACCTTGAGACAAGATATCCCAAACTTGAGAATCTTCTTTAAATTTTTTGTCAATTGTTGCTAAGTCTTTTGAGTCTAATACTACTGGCATATTATTCACCTAATCTTTCTTGAATTTTTTGAACCATTGTTTTTTCACCAGTCTGTGAACCAGCTGGCGGATTCCCACCAATGGTAACTTTCCCTGTGGGTGGAGTTGTTTCTGTACTTTGAAACAAATAAGGCATTGATTCCTTGAATGTTGCTACTTGGTCATCAAGACCTGAAATCTTGCCATCATCTTGAATGACAACATTATCCATGTTTACTTGACCAAATAGAATATCGCTGTTAACAGTACCTGAATCTTTCAAAGCAAGTTTTACAGCAAATTCTTTTTTTGCTGCAGATAGCTGTTGTGCTGCATCTGAGTCTTTTGTTTGAATTTGAGACTGTAAATCCGTCAGTTGTTTTTGTAACTCTGCATTATCAGTATTATTAGTTTTCAACTGAGAAATCTGAGTATCACGTTCTTCCACTTGAGATTTATAACTCTCTCGTTCAGTCTCGGCTGTATTAAGTTGAGTTTTGATATCATTGACATCTTTCCCATTCTCAGCCATCACCTTATCAATAGCTTCATCACTAAGTCCAAGGTTTTTCAAAAATTCTCTCTGCATAATATGTCCTCCTACGTTTCTTTTACGAGTTACGAACTCGATGGATTTGAGCCTTTAACGCAGCACTCATACGAATTGGGAACTATGGGAGTCGAACCCATGTCTTACTGATGTGCACAAACAGTATGTTCTAACCTACTAAACAAAGTTCCCGAAAAGAAAAGCGCCTGTCAGTAACAAACGCTTAATTTTTATTTTTCTTTGCTAATTCTTTAAGCAGTTCTTTTTGAGATTTCAATAACTTAACAGTTTCTCTCACTAGAAATGAATTCTCTTTAAGTAAATCATTTAATCCCCGATTATGAGCCTTTAACATTTGACGGTAATGTTCAACTCTTCGCTCATCCTCTAACAGCTTTGAAGCTTGAATTTTATACTTATCATTAAGGATAGCACGTTCATAAGCACGTTGTTTAGCTTGCTTTTCCCCGTTGGCTTTTGCTTGCTCTGGTGTTAAATTTTTTAACTCATCAGGTAAGTCAGGCAAATAATTCACACCTATAACAAACGGAGTGAGGTAGTGATGGCAATGAATACCAAGACAGCCACCAGCTTTCCCCCAACCATGATCAGTTAAGGATTCAACCCAATCGCCCAACTCATCAGAATAAAACCTTGCACCTTTAGTGACAATTCGTGCTTGAATTGGAGCACAGGCTGGTCTACTTGCTGCATGAATAGAATAATAAAAAGTATCAACTCCTAATTCTTCACTTCCTCTTATTCGCATATCATTGTAAACTCTGGCAGTAGTTGAATCTATGACCATTCGAGCATAACTATCAATATTCCAGCGATTCCCGCCCTTATCAATAAAAGTGGAAGAAATACCTTTATCAAGCCACTGCATCACTGTATCATTAACAGCTTGCTCTGCTACAGAAACACCGCTGACTACTTTAGCGACTGCTTCTTGAATAATTCCTTGATAAATTTTTAATACTTCATTATTTCCGTAATTAGTGCTTAGAAGTGTTTGATTAATGTAATTGTCATAATCAAGAAAGACTTGTTGGACGTATGAAGCAAGCGCTGAACTGACATCATTATGTTTTGCATTACTTCCCAAATCTTCTGCCAATTGCTCAAAAGTATTTTGATATACTTTTAATCCTTCATTTTTAATAATACGATTGATAAGGTCTTTGGCTATCCCGGTTTGTTCAATGACATAATTTATATTTTCTTGATTAAGCATGTGCATTTGGTTAAGCTTTTCAAGTTGCCATAAATACGGTTCACGCTCTAAGTCTGCTGTTCCACGTTGTTTGATTCGCTTAATCATTGAAAGCATGAGGTCTTGTGATATCTTAGTGTAGATGTCTCCCACCATACTTGCCATTAAAGTCATCTGGTCGTCATTTGGAATCAAAGGCTTTTTCATTGTCAGTTACCGCCATACATTCCAGTATCCAAAGCACCTAATGTTGGAACAGATTCAGCTTGTATTTGTTGAATAACTTCATTGGCTTGTTCCTCTGTTAGTCCTAAAGCTCGTTGCATAACCATTTCAGCGGATGCTGCACCACCAGACTTAGCTTTCAGCCAGTAATCAAGCTGAGCATTCTTATCAAAGAAAATACCGTCATCAAAACTAATGGTAATATCATCAATGCTAGGAATTTCTCCAGTATAGAGTTCTTTCCCATCTATTCCGATAGTACCTTTAGCCAATTCTAAAATAGAAATCATTAACTCTTTCAAGCCTTGTTCTACATTGTTTAAATGACTATTACGTGTTCGGAAAGTTAAGGAATTTTCGCTAACAATTTCAGTTGCTGTTTTTACTGATTGACCATCAAAAGAAAAAGTTCCAGCTGATAAACTTGTTTCAACCTCTAACATCTTAAGAAAATGATTAATTGAACTGATATAATCATTTGCTCGAATAGGTGTGGTTAAGTCTTTAATATTAGCGCCGTCAGCATCATCACCAGAACTAACATATACATTCTGATCAGTATCGAAGACACGCAATAAATTACCTTCTAGGTCAGTTTTCCCCTCAAGCATTGAATCATTAACAGATACTCGACGTTGACCCATCTTAACTTCCCAATTAAACTGGTCATAGGCATCATTAATTTGTTTGAGCGTGTTCCTTGCATTATCATAAATTGAGAGTCCAAGCGGGCTATCAATATCCTTGTTGTTCATTCCAAAAGGTTTAATATAAACAAATTGGGGGCGACTAAGTCCAGTAAATAGTGTCGTAGGTTGTAAATCTTTATATTCCTCAAGACTATTCAAAGCCACTTTAACCCCACACTCATCTTTAGTTTCAGAGCGATAAAGCTCATTTGTAATTACATATTGCTCACCCACCCACTCATGAAACTCTAGTAATGTGTAATAAATGATTTCATTACCTTCTGTTCTTGTGGTCTTAATCGCAATAGCGGCTTCTGGAACATCCGTTGTATTAGAATGTAATGGATAAAATGACGGAGCTTGAATATAGGAAAGGCTTGGTTTCCCATTTTCAAAACTTGGTCTAAGTGCCAAACCGCCTAATGCAGCCATACTTTCCAAATACACTTCAAAACTTTTCATAAATTTACATTGATTCAAAAATTCATGAACAAACTTATCAGCTGCTTCAAACTGATTAGCTTCTTCGTCAGTCTCAGAAGTTTTACTAATACTAAATTCCATCTTCTCATTAAACATCATTGAAGCTAACGTTTTTGAAACAACCTTTGCCATATTCAATGATGTATAAGGACGATTTAGAAGTTCTCCGTATGAGTTCCGATATTTAACATCTGGAAAGATTCCTCTGAAATATTCACGATTTATTTCAATCCTTTTATATTCGTTTGGATTTACTCCAATCTTCGGATGGTCTGTTATTTGATTAAGGTTTGCGACAAATCCCATTCTCGCCCCTCCTTGTTTAAATCTATTAATGATATTTTGAATGATTCCCATATCATCCTCCTACCAACTTTCTTAATATTGTATAAATGAAGTAACGGTCAGCATCCATGCAGTGGTCATCTGTTTTAACTGGTTTATCTTCACCACGATTCGCAGCTGCTTCATCCCAGATATAAAGACCAAACTCTTTAAAAGTATGAACGCACTTTGAAGACCAATAAACTAATCCAGTATTCATTGCGGACATCTCACAACGGATGCCATTGATTACATCGTTAAGTGCTGACTTAACAGAAAAACCATGCTTCTTGAGCGCAGTTCTAAATGATGCAGCAGAAGGGTCAAGTATAACTTTTGCCTGTCCTTTTTTTAAGTTGTTACTTTTGTAGAACTCTTCCAAATCACTGACATATTCCTCATCTGTTTTTTGCCTTTGCTTTTCACGTCCTGAATAATAATACTCATCAGTACAATACCATTTCCGCTTATACAAGCGCCACAGTTTGAATACAGTTGCATTTAATGTTCCATAGTCAATACTGACATAACTTTCTTGAAAGGTAGTATCTGGTGGTAAATCAACCACCATTTTTTCTTTATCGAAGTTGGAATATATCGCACCGTCAGATAACACCCATAGTCCACGAATAGCACGATCATAAAAGACCCCAGTAAATTGTGCTTTTAAAGTTGCCACATACTCTGGGTCTAGAAACTCATTATCATCAATATTAAAGCTATGAACCTTGATTCTCTTTTCTGGATCACTTGCGTTATCAATATAATCACGCTTGAGCCAATGGCTTGGATTATCTGGGTTCGTATCACAAATGAGACGTGCACCAGGAGCTGAAAGACGTGTGGTGATTTCCTTAAACACTTTCTCATTAGCCAGTGATGCTTCATTGATATAAGCACCCCAAGCTTCTGAACCACGGATTCCACCGACACCACCGATATTACCAGTATAAGCAAGCACAACCTTTACCCCAAACAAAGTAAACGAACCATTCTTATCCCACTTGATATCAAGGTAAGGTTGTTCATTCAGCAAAGGGTTTAAAATATTGTTGCTGATTGTTTTAGAAGAAACTCCACCTAAAATATAGATAGGGTTCTTTACACCATGTTCACTGGCACGCTTCTTAACTTCTTTCAATTCCATTGAGAATATCCGGTTATTAACAATCGTTTTACCAGCACGCACAGCACCATCAAGAATTAAGGTTTTAAAATTACTATTAAAGTAATCATTCATCACCAACGCTTGCTTGTATGTCAAGGCGGGCTTTTGCGGTTTCCCTAATAAGTTCATCATATTTCTCAGAAGCTAATTGAGCATCCGATTCCCCCTTGTCTTCTGTATTTGGTACAAAGTCAGCACGATCTAATAAGTCCTTAGTGGCATAGAATCTAACTATTTCTGACTTTGATTTAGTAGCCAGTTTCATTTGGTTCTTTAACAGCTTTGGTATTTCGACACCCAGATAGTCATTTGACATCTTTCTCAGTGCTGATATAACCTCTGGGTCTTTCTTCCAGTTATAAATTGTCCGTTCTGTTACTTTCAATTCTTTCGCTATTTTTTTAACAGTTCTGCCGTCAAATAGCATAACGACGGCTTTTTCTTGATTCGTCGTTAGCATTGATTCCCTCCAAAACCTGAAAAAACATGAAATTATAATTGTATAAAAAAACCTGCCATTTCTGACAGGTAAAATCTAAAAGGAGAAAACAAGTCGAACCTTCATTCACTCGTTCACAATACTATTTTATCATAAAAAAACGGTCACTTTTCCCTAATTTTCGGTCACTTTTCCGCTTTTAACTCTGATTCCTCAGGAAAGGTTTCTTTTGCTATGATTTCATCAATCTTATATTCCAATTTTTCAAAAAACGGACGAATAATTGTTTTATAGCCTTGAGTTTTTTCAACAAAGCCATATCGCTTGAGTGCTTCTGTTACATTGCACTCATTATGAATATAAACAGCTTTTATGATTTTCCACTGAACTGGATCAGTTTCATCTATCATTTCAGTTATTGCTTGATGATACCGTCTATATTTTAATAGCTTGGGATTTGCTTCAATTTTAATCATATCAGCCAATACTTTTGGTATTTTTGATACATTTTGGGGACTTATCCACCAATTAGGGTCAAACCCACCTTTAGTAACTGGATATCTTATATTAAGTAAAATATCTTCTACTTGTTTATCAAATGGATATTCTCTCAGTGCTTTGATTAAATACCCATATTCTGTGCTTACTTTCATTTTACCTCCCTAATATCCGAACCATATAAAACGAACAATTCGGAGTATAATCCCAGTAATAATCACACAAATCCCGATTAAGATTATTCCTGTCAGTACTTGTATTAGAAAATTAGTTAACTTCCCATTTTTGTTTTTATTTGTCACCGATCTCCTCCTTGTATCCTTCCAAAAAAGCTTTTGCTGCAGCTCCTGCGCCTTTCCCCATCAGTTTAAAATCTTCAAGAGTCAACGGTTGGGAAACTGTTTTTTTAGTATGTTTTTTATGTTTCATTCGTGAGAATCCATGAGGAGCATTATTTATAATGATTTCTTTTCTTACTGAATTATTGAATTTCATTCTTCACCTCACAGTAATTTTGTAATCACTAGGATAACTTGCAACACCAGGCATAATACCCAAAGCCAGACTGTCCATCTTTTATTTGCCACATCATTTACAATCAAATTTGTAAGAAGTAGAAAAATTAAAATTTTATCTAATATCATTGTTTTACCTCCAGACACGATTTACAAAAAGCAACGTGACCTTTTTCTTTTACTTGTTCAAACGGTACTTTTATACCGCAGTTCTGACAATTCGTTGAGTACACAGGTACCTGATGAATTTTCCCGCATTCTTTACATACCATCAAATCACCTTTTCTGTAAATTCATCTTTTCGAGCAACTTTTTTCGCAATCGTGATTGGCAACCCATAACGTGCAGCGAACATCTTCGCCTTAATTTTAAACTCGGGTAAAATCATCCCTTTTACATCTACGATTTTAATCAAGTTGCCAGCATCATCGTAGAAAGTAAAATCTGGTTTGTAGTAAATTTCTCGATAAGCTTTACCATTAAGTCTGAACTTATCTTGCAAGACAAATTTTTCTTGCATTTTCATGTTTGGCTCATGCTTATGCAACTGATAATAAATTGATTCAGCCTTACTATCAAAAGTGATGCCATCAACCGTTACTTTTTTAGCTCCGTATTTGTGGGCCATCAGTCTTCCTCTTTCAAACTTCTAATATCATCGGCAACATGAGAAGAAAAACAAGGTTTCTTTTTATCTTCCTCATATAGGATGCCAGCAATACAAAATGCAAGTATTGAATGATTAACATCTTCATAATCTATTCCAATAGGTTCAAAACTTCCATCTTTTTCTTCATAAACAAAATTAATGTTCAATTCTTTACGCATTATTTTTAACCTCTTCCCAGGTATCTTCTAGCCAGTTCATGAGCATATTCGTTTGAGCCATGACCAGCGGCTGTGAATTATATTTTGTGCTCAACTCTCCAAGTGAATTTACAACCCAGTTCCAAAACTCATCATTTCCGAATCCTAATTTTATCGCCTGTGAGTTGCACTCTAAAATCCAATTCTTAACATCGTTGAAAAATTTTTCATAGTCCATCTGATTTGTCCTTATAAAGGATAGTGAATGAAGTTATCTTTACTACCCCAGATTCTGAAATTGCTAGATTCTGTTGTACAGAAACAATATCAAACCGCTTTTTTATTTTTTCAAGAATAAAATTAATTCTGTGATTTATTGTTCCAATTTTTTCATTTACAAATTCAACATATTTTACTTTCACTAGTCACCTCATTTTTTCTGTAACATTCAGAGCCTATCTTTTTTCTTTTTTCAGGAAACATATACTTGAGGTGCAAACGGGGTGGATGAATTAATTCCACCCCTTTGTACACTTGTTTATGTTTACATAGAGGGCTTTTTGTACCATTTTTTTGCACCCCAAAATGTCTAAAAAATCACAGGCTTTTTGTACCATTTTACCTACTAACTTTTAGGGGATTTTGTATCTTTGTACCCCTACAAATTATCTGGTTCATCTTGGACTTTTTGTACCCTAGACACTAAACCTTCTTTGTCTTTTATGTAATCATTAGGTAATTGTTTTAACCAGTTTTTCACAGTTTCGGCTGTTGGCTGTCCTTCAATTCCTTTTGCTAATTCTCCAATCGAGATGCCTTCTCTGTCACCAATTAGGAAATCAAATGCGAGATTGATTTTATCTTTACGTGCTTCTAAACGCTCTTTTTTCTTACCCTCAGAAGCATTTTTCTCACTTCCTTTTTTGGCACCACGTTTAAATGCTGGCTCACTCCCAACTGGCTCAAGGTCTTTCAGAACTCCAGAATCATCGGAATAATGCAGCGGATAATTAAACCACAGATTGACTGGTTCAAACTTTGGAAACTCTCTAAGTGTTCCTTCAAGTCGCCAAGCAGTCATCAACTTCACAACTCGTTGGACTTGTCCCAATTCAAATCCGGAAATTTCTCTTGCACGTTCATCCCCAAACGCTAAAGCCAAATGTTTTCGCATTTCGGGCGCTGACAGAAAGTCATCTTGACCAATTTCATTAAGATATTCTGGTCTCTCATCTCTGATTTTAGATGCATAGAAGTTGGCAACTGCCCTGGCATCTTGTTGTTTTCTCAAACTGTCCGTCACTTCAAGCTCAATTAAGTCAAGAATTGCATCAGGGTCTCGGGCAAATACTCCAGAACCAGAGCTTCGGTCCATAGAAGATTTACCGCCCTGTGCTCCTTTTGAGTGGTGGTGACAGTAAATAACAGAAGTTCCAAGTTCTGCAGCTACCTTGTCAAAGTTATTTGTAAACTTGGCCATTTGTTCCGCATCATTTTCAGAACCTGTCAGTACTTTATAGATTGGGTCAATAATCACTGCATCAAATTTTTCTTTTTGAGCACGTCTGATCAGTTTTGGTGTCAGTTTATCCATTGGAATAGAATGACCACGCATGTTCCAAATACTAATATTCTTTAAATGATTTGGTGGGACATTCATTCCTTGGTAAATATCTTTGAATCGTTTATAAGCTGAGGGGCGGTCAAGCTCCATATTGATATAAAGCACTTTTCCACGTTCACAATTAAAACCAAACCAAGGAATCCCCTCTGCAATCGCAATACACATCTCCATCAATGCAAATGATTTTCCGGCTTTTGATGGACCAGCAATAAGCATTTTATGACCTCTGCGCAAAACTCCATCAATCAAAACTGGGGCAAGTTGTGGGTCTTCTTCAAACATATCTGCAAGACTTTCAAACTCCGGCAAGTCATCATTCAAATCCTCAATGTAGGTTTGCCACTCTTCCCAATTCGCTTTACCAATATTTGTATCGATAAGGAATTGCTTGTGATCTCCACGAATTACACCAGGCATTCGAGATAAACGAGATGGATTTTTATTTTGACCATCAACTTCAAGGCCATTTTTATTACAAATTTTATAGAGGTATTCAACCCGCTCACGGTATTCGTTTTTGTCTTTCGCATCAACTTTTACAATGGCATGAACTGATTTCCCACCAGAATAGACAAGCGCAGCAATTGGCAATTCTAATTCACGCATGATCGCATTTTGCTTTTCAAGTCCTAAATTATCCGATTCAACTAGAGCGTATTTGAACTCAGTCACATTTTCATTTTTAACCCCTTTACCATCAAGAGGATTGAAACGAATCCAAGCCCCACCAAGAGGGTCAGAATCTCCCACAATATAACTTAAGTCTTTTTCATCTTTATACTTTTCTAGTTCATTGAGTAATTCTTCTGCGGTTCTAGTATAGTTGCCTGCGCCACTGACAGAATATTTTCCGTCATCACGCAGCCAAGATTTCATGACATAGCCAATGTAATCATCATTTTTGAAAAGCGTTTGAATATAAGTTTTAAGCTGTTCTACAGGTTTCCAATTATCATCAGGCTCTCTGATTTCTTGACCTTCAACCCAAGATTTATCAATAAACTTATAATCTCGTGCTGCACTCACCTCATCGTCCCAGCCTAAGAACTCGTTCCCATCATTCCCTTTATAGGAATTTGAAGACCAACCATTTTCTTTTGCTTTCATAGTGATAAATGCACCAGTTACTGGTGTAGCTCCATTATGGCCAAGTGAATCCCACTTTGATTCCATTTCTCGTGCATTATATCTACTATCAGGTTGTGACCAACTGTCCCATACATCAAAGGGATAGCCCTCGAATTTCAAAGCCATTCCAACTGATACCCAGTCCAGATAATCAAGTGATGATGGTGAGATATATTCAAGGAGTGGCACTAAATCAAATTTTTCTTCCAAGCTTAAACTCCTTTATATTCCTTCGGATTAATGTCAACCGGAATTCTCCAACCATTCCCCGCAATCCGGTCAATTAGACCTCGTGCTTTATTAAATTCCCAAGTCCCAACATGTTGGAAACCACGACTTTCTAAGAATCGAATCTGCTTAGGTGTAGTCAAGCCTGACATTTTTCGTTTATTTAATTTATCAAGTAATACTTTAGCTTTCCCAGAGTTTTCAATTTCTTCTGGAAAGATACCAAATTTTTCAAGTGCTGCAATTTGTTTATCAGAAGCTGGTGCCATTTCCCAACCAAAAGATGGGGCATAGTTTATCAGGTCTTCTGATTGAATAGAAAGTTCAAACTGTAGAGGGTCCACAAGTTTTCGTTTCCGTTTTTTCATCGTTGCTAATTTTTCTGCCAGTGAGTTTTCTCGGTCTTGAACGACTTCACTCTCAGCTTCCTTTGCGACTTCTTCTAAATCAAAGAGTTGTAACTGATCATCTTCTTCAATCTCAGCCATTTTTTCAGTCATCTTTTTAGCAATTTCATCATCTTTAGCAATCAAGTGCGCTGGATGAACTAGTTCATGACGTTCTGTGTGCCAAAGGAAATCCAGAATCAAACAATCTTCTTTGCCTTCTGCCAAACGCAAGCCACGGCCAATACATTGAACATAAAGCGGACGTGATTTCGTTGGTCTTAGCATAATGACACAATCGACTTCTGGTGAGTCCCAACCTTCTGTCAGTAACATTGAGTTGCAAAGTACGTTATATTTCCCGTTGTCGAAGTCTTCTAAAATCTCCGCACGGTCCTTGGAATCTCCATTGACTTCGGCAGCTTTAAAACCTTTTTCATTGAGAATATCTCGAAACTTTTTAGAAGTTGCTACAAGCGGTAAAAAGACAACTGTTTTTCTGTTTGAGCAATTCTTGACCATTTCATCTGCTATTTGATAAAGGTAAGGGTCTAATGCACTTCCAACTTCACTTGCTTTAAAGTCACCGGCCGACATTGAAACGCCAGATAAATCAATTTTTAATGGGATAGTCATTGCCTTCATTGGTGACAAGTATTTATTTTTTATCGCATCAGGCAAGGTGTATTCATAAGCAAGCGACTCAAAGAACTCACCTAGATTTTTCTTGTCTGTTCTGTCAGCAGTTGCGGTTACTCCCAACACTTTAGCTTCACTAAAATATTCAAGGACTTTCTGATAACTACTGGCCAAAATGTGATGTGCTTCATCAACAATGATTGTGTCGTAATAATCTTGTGGGAAATCTTGTAGTCGTTTTTCACGCATCAAGGTTTGAACACTTCCGACGGTCACGCTATAAAAAGAATTTTTTGCAGTTTGGTCAGCTTTTTCAACTGCAGCTTTCAATCCTGTTACTTTGAAAAGTTTATCTGCAGCTTGGTCAAGTAATTCGCCACGGTGGGCCATAATTAAAACCCGCTCACCTTTGCTTACTAATTGTTTTGTTAAATCTGAGAATGTCACGGTTTTACCCAATCCGGTAGGAAGAACGAGCAGCGTCTTCTTGACACCACTCGCCCATTCTTCTTGGATTCGGTCATTCGCTTCATTCTGATACGGACGGAGTTCCATTAT
This sequence comes from Lactococcus sp., assembly GCF_036648155.1. Lineage (NCBI taxonomy): Bacteria > Bacillati > Bacillota > Bacilli > Lactobacillales > Streptococcaceae > Lactococcus > Lactococcus sp. Next base: position 99,327 of record NZ_JAVXIY010000008.1, read on the forward strand.
TATCCTCCTCTAAATCAAAGCTCATTTGAGGGTTTGCTTTACCTTCTAATTCAAGTGCTTTCGCCTCAGCATTATAATAATCTTCATCACATTCAAATTTTGCTGTAATAGTATAGTCTTTCTCTTTATATGAGAAGTCTTGACCGATACTTACTAGCCATTGAGAGAAATTTTTTACAGCTTCTGAAAACTCAAATTTAAATTTACCTGTTAGATTTTTTTCTGCAAGCATTTTCTATCTCCCCCTTAAAAGTTATAGCCAGCGCCATTTTGAGGTGCAGCAGTTTGTTGTGGGAATGGTGTTACATTTTGTTGAGGTGGTTGAGTTTGAGCAGGTGGTTGTTGATAGCTTTGTTGTTGGGCTTGATAACCTGGCGCTGCAGTTTGTTGAGTTGGTTCAAGGAAATCTTTGATTCTATTATTTTGGGCTGGTTTATCGTTTCGGTCTGTATAGTTGTTAACAACTAATTTCGCTGTCCCATGAGCCCCCAAAACAGTCGCCCAATTCATTTTTATAACTCCGTCTGCATTTTTTGGAGCACCAATCGCTGTAAAGAATTGATTGATTTTCCATTGCATTTTCTTGTAAAGATAGAATTTTTCTGTCAATGTTGATTTTTCACCAGTAGCTGCAGTGAATTCCAATGATACTGTTGCCATCGGACAATTTGCTGGAATTTTAGTTGTGCGGTCAGCTGGCTTTTCATAAATACCTTTTTCAAGTCCTGTGATAGTGAAAGGATAATCGCCTTCGGGTAAGAGGACAAAGGGACTACCTGCTTCTACTTCATCGTCCCAACCTAAAATTTGCATATCATCGTTCATTTTTAATTTCTCCTTTTATTTAGTAAGCTCTTTTAGCTTTAATTTCTGTGAAAATTTTGTCCCATTGAGCAACAAGCCCACCTTGAATCAAATCATCTGGATAATCTTTGACTGGCATTTCATAAGGTCTAAAGCCTTTTTCTGCTACCAATCTACGAATTTCTTCTTCTGTCACTTCATTTACTGACATCAGTTGAGCCAATTCTTTTGGTATTGTTGGATCAATGATATTTGGTTCACGTCCAAAATTGTTTTCTTGAGGTGTTTCAACCGTGGCCGCTGCAGTCACTTGTTCTTGTTGAGGTTGCTCAACTGGTGGCTGTGTTTGAACCGGTGGAGTGACTTGTTTTTGGAAAATATGAGCAATTGCTCCAAAATCAAGTGGTAACTTGTCAGGCAAATTATGTCTGTTTTTTGCATCCCAACCTGGATGATGTGCCGCAAACATAACACGTTGACCACCAGTTGCTTTTTTTGAATTGGTTTTGCTGTCAGTAACAATCGTTGTTTCATAATTGGCAAACAGAACCATATCCGCCCATTCTTTCAACATGGCGCCTGTTTTATCTTCCATTTTTAGCTGATATCGGTCATAAGCTCCCATTTGGTCAGGTTCTTCTTTTTTCTTGAGTTTCGCATGAGCAGTTACAACAACATTAATTCCAACTTCAACTACATCACTCAACTTATTTACAAGTTGACCAAATTCTTTTTCAAGAGAAACATATTTTGCCCCATAATCATTTGTACTATCTGTCCATTTTCCAAGTACGGCTAAATGTTCTTTACATTTTCTTTCAGCCCAATCCCCACTATCAATGATTAAGGTTTGGCAGATTTGACGTTGTTTAACATCTTCTACTTCATCCATAATCATTTGCCAACTTCGGGGAGAAGGCATTCGCATTACATCCATATTTGAGGTTGATCCCTCAATATCAATGAACACTGCATTTGGAAACCTTGAAGCAAAGGTTGACTTCCCAATTCCTTCAACTCCATACAAAACTACTTTTTGAGCGGTAGCAGTTGGACCGCTTGTAATGTTAAATACCATTATTTCTCCTTTAGATTTTTTCTAGTATTTCAAGGTATTTTTGTTGTTTTTTTATATTTCTTTTATACATTCCAATCAGCTGAAATTCACTTATATCAGAATTCAAACGTAAATTATTTAGCATAATTCTAACTTTCAATTCCTCAATTAATTCATTTTTCCGATTCTCCCAAAAGTACAAAGCTCCTTTGTAAGTTAATCTTTTTAAATTGCAACATAGTAAAGCTGAATCATATTCAGTTGCCCTGTATGGGTATGCAACAACCTGCTTACTTTCTGATTCAACATCAACTTTAATCATTTTAAGGTTACGATTATAATTTTTGAAATTGCTAGGGTTACCTAAACTTTTCAAGTGTTCATTTTTACTCATTGCTTTGAGGTTATCAATATTATTATTAAGAGGATTACCATCAATATGACGTACAATTTCAGGTTCATATCCTTTAAAAGCTATAAATACTAACCTAGCAACATTCCTTCTGAACCTTATACCTTCAAAATTCAAATTTACTATGACGGAATTCTCTTTAGATACTCTTGGTTTTATAAACTTATTACTTATATAGGACCAAACTCTCCCATCTCTAGTTACAGCGTAGTTGGGATAATCTGGAATCTGTTTCATTTCCATAATCCACCACCTTAAAACTGATATTTTGTCTGTTCTGGTTGAACTGGTTGTGTTTCAATTACAGCCGCTTGCCCAGTTTCTTCACCATAGCCATCAGAGATGATAATTGAACACTCGTCACCAGTTGAAACTCTTGTGGCAATTGCTTGTAATTGTTCTTGTTCAAGCCATTGGCCAAACTCTTTCAAAGTGTCTAAGTCCATCTGTTCTAACTTATCAATCAAGATGAATCCACACTCTGGATTAAGTTTGCGAACAATTGCGGTTGAAACTTTAAGCTGTTCAGCTCCGGACATGTTGTCCCAGCGTTGACCTTTGTAAAGAAGTTCTCCTTCTGCTACTGACAGACCAGGCAAAGGTAAATCTGCATCTTCTAACAACTGATTTTTATCTAAACGAATACGGTCAATTTGAGCGCTCAAGTTATCATATTTTTCTTTTTCAATTTGAGCATCTTGTTCGGCTTTGTCTTTGTCAAGATTGGCTCGGACTTTGCGATTGATTTCTTCGGTATTGCTGATGCTGTACTCAAGTTGTTCAGTTGATTCATCATGTAAATCAAGCGCATCTTTTTCAGCAATTTCAAGTTGTTGGTCAACTTTGGCTTTTTCTTCAATTAATCGAGCAATTTCAGAATCAAGTTGGGTTTGACGTTGTTTCAGACTATCCCTTTGCCCTCTCAGTCGTTCATTTTCAGCATTCTTAGCAAGAATAGCTTGTTGTTCCTGAATAAGTTCAGATACACTGATAAGCTCTTTAGGTGCTTCCTGAAAGTAGGTCATTTCAGCGGCAAATTTCTTTTTCTGGTCTGCAACTCGTCCAATAACCAAACGTTCATTATAAAGTTCTTGTTCTTTTTTCTCGAACTCTGCCAGCTTGTCACCAACTCCAATAATTTGAAGCAAGGTTCTAGCTTTGTCAGCATTAGATGATTCCATGAATTTCGGAAGATTAAGGGCAAATTCTTCTACAAAACTATCAAGAAGTTTTTGTCCGGCTTTTTGTCCGCTAGGATCAATAACTTTTAAATCACTATTTTTTCCATCACGTTTGATTTCCAAACCGTTGCTCAGTGAGATTTGAAGATTTGGAGGAAGTACGCTACCTTCACGATGCGGTTGACTAGGTTTGTACTTATTACCACCCAAAGCCCATGCAATGGAATCAAGGATTGATGTTTTACCTTGGCCATTTCGTCCACCAATTACTGTCAGTCCGTTTTGTGTTGGTTCAAGTGAAACTGCTTTGACACGCTTCACATTTTCAATTTCTAATTTATTGATTTTAATCATTGATTAGCACCTCATCAATATATTCTTTTAAATGTTGTAAAACCCATTTTTCATCCATATCTGAATTGCTGTTTATGTGTAAGGTGTCAAAACCAAAGACGCTTTCTTCAGCAAATGTGAATCCTCCATGGATGCTACCACAAGGAATATCATCATATCCCTTACCGCTAAATTCAGGAATTTCAATATAACCGTTAGCTTTCCCCAAATCAGGGAAATATGATAAGGCTTCTGAATGTGGTAATGCACAAATTTGATAACCCTTGTATTCTTCAAAAATTGGTGTTGTGCCACTTGTTAATCGTTCAATAGTATTTTTCATATTTTCACCTATTTCAATTTTTTATATTTAGTTACTGTGGAAGTTAAATCAAACCAATACAGATTTTCAGATTCTTTTTGTAGTGCAAAGTTAGCCGAATGATAATCAGTTCCAATATACTTTTCAAATTCGATTTCTTTAATCACTGAACGAGCAACTGCACAGAAGGCACTTCCTCTTTCACGAGATGTGAACGAATTACTAAATTGTTTATCGCTAAATTCTAGTCCAATTAAGTTCCCAGTTTTTGCGACTCTGAAATAAGGGGCATCAGTAACATTGATACAATAAAACGCTAAATCTCCACCTTTGCTAATATGGATAGTCGGTGTCAAAATCATATTTCGAGCGCCGACTGTTCTTTTCTTGATTTTTGTAAAATCAAATTTTACATTGCTTTTCATGTTTCCTCCAATTTGTTATAATGAAGGTAGAATTTTGGGAAAATTTTCTACCAGCTCGCATTACCAGTGCGGGCTTTTTTCATTTCTGCAAAGAATGGTGATTCTTCTAACCACATTCCAAGCGATTGTTCTTTTGCGTAATGAACAAGTGATTCACTGGGCTGTGCTCGTGGCTGTTTCATAGCTCGAACACGGTCATTTGCGCTGAGGATTGAACTATAAATCTCCAATTGTGCTTCAACGTCTTTGCGACCTTCTAACCACTGTTGGTCAGACTTATTTAAAAGTTTAATTTTGAGCATTCTATCTCTTTCTCCTTTTTTCCAATAATTGCCAATTATCCGCAATCCATTTGATTATAGGGTCCCGTGGGAAAGCTTCTTCAACATCTCCATTTTTCACAACTGGGAAATTATGGGCATAGCGATAATACTTATCAAATGTAGGACCACTTACACCAATAAATTCAGCTGCTAATTCTCGAGTCATAATCAGCGGATAATCAGAATCATTTTTTAGATTTTTTCTTAACATGATTTCCTCCTTATTAACGAATTTTAAAATCACTAATAATTTTCAGTACAACTCGGTTTGCTCTTGGCGATGTATCCTTTCCAGTCATGATGTCGGCAAAGTCTCCTGATTTGATGCCATACTGTGTAGCTAAATCAATTTGCATTACTCCGTTATCCTCAATGAATTTGAGAATTTTTTCACGTCCAGTTATTGTCTCTGGCATAACATTTTCCTTTCTACTAGCTTTTCGGCTAGGTTAAAATATAAGATAACTAGTTTTTTTTAGAGTCATGTCTTGACACGTTCTATAAAAAAGTATAGAATAAAAGCATAGTTAAAAGCCCTATTAAAACATTTTATAAATCTGCCGGGAAGCGTGTTTATTAAGTTTATATAGGTTTTTAGCTAGTGAATAAGCTAGTTTTATCTTACAAAAACAATTCTATACTTTTTTATAGTTGTTGTCAAGATATAAACTATACTTTTTTGTAGTTTTTTTTACAAAAAGTTAGGAAAGGTTTGATATGACTGTATTAGAGCGAATTAAATATTTAGCAGAAAAACGTGGAAAAACTTTGAGACAGGTAACTGATGATTTAAAATTTAGTGAAAATTACCTCTATACCCTAAAAACAAAAACACCAAATGGACAAACATTAGAAAAACTTGCCGATTATTTCAATGTAACAGTAGATTATCTTCTTGGACGTGATTTTAAACCAGACTTTGTTGTAGATGATATTCCAGTAAAAATGAAGGTAAAAAGAACTTTTTCTTTCGATGCCGATGTAGAAAAAGGTGAAGGTATTTTTTACAATATAGAATTAAATTTTGAGAATGAATTAAACAATTCATCCTTATTATATGACTTCAATAAGGTTAAAAATATCGTAGAAAAGAAACTTCATGATGATTTCTATGGAGATGCACAGTTAAGTTTAGGTTTTACTGCTGAACAACTTTTTATTAGTGAGCTTATAAAACTAGGCCATACTGTTTCTATTGAAGAATCTGTTAAAGCCAAAAAAACCCCACTTGATCTTGCGGAACTTGTTGATGAAAGTAAAGTTGATTGGGATGAATGGGTTTCATTTGATGGCAAACCTCTTACTGATGAAGTAAAGTCTGCTATGAAATTAATTCTTGGAAAACGTTTGGAAGACTAGCGAGGAGGCTCTATGCAAAAACAGGAAATTATAGAGCAAATAATTATTGAGATAGAAAATCAAGGGTTTGATGTAATAGGGGACGATTCATTTCCGATTGATGCTATTAGCAATATTAGAAAAAAGATTACAATATTTAGTCCAACAATTGCTACTGCTTTCAAACTGGCCCATGAATTAATGCATATAATAAATCATGATGCACACCGCTGTGGTGAATGTGACTCGACAAGTCCGCAAGAAAAAATGGCTAACAAAGGAGCCATACTAAAATTGTGGGATATTTTTGAGAAGAACGAAGGAACAACCGAGGATATTTCCCGTTTTATTGAAACTACCGGTTGTCCAGAAAAGCTTACCAAAATAGTTGTTTTAAAGTCTAAAATAAAAACTTGGGACAAAGAAGAGGTTCAGGAGCAGGTTAATGATTATATTAGCCGTTCCGATGAAGAACCAGCATCTTGGAATCTTTATCGAATAATGGATGCATGTCATATTGATTATAAGTGGGAGCAACTAGTTAAAGAAATACTTTTTGACATTAGTTCAGATTCAATGCGTCTTGCTTAAAAAGAAATTGGAGTATTTATGAAATTTGGAATGAGAAAACCTAGCCTTACAAAAAGTTTTAAAGCTAGAACAACTGCAAAATATAAGCGTAAAGTGAAAAAAGCCCTTATTCCTGGTTATGGAAAAAAGGGCATGGGTTGGATTAAAAATCCGAAAAAGGCAGCATATAATAAAGTTTATAAGAAAACAACTTTCTCAATTTGGAATTTGTTTAAATAAAAAAAGAGCAGTCCTTGATTCTCAATAAAAGCTAGGTAGGAGAAAACTATATGAAAAAATTAGCAATAATTGGAGTAACCATCCTGACAACATTATCACTTGCTGCATGTTCAAACAAAAGTGATACAACTAAATCATCATCAAAAGAAAGTTCAGTAAGTTCTTCAAATACAAGTAAATCAAATTCAAAAACATCACAAAGCAGCTCATCAACTACCGTTGACTTTAAAACAGCTGCTGAATTTGAATCTGCTCTAAATTCAAGTCAAGATACTATTGGCAAATTAGTAACCTTTACTGTAGATAATGTTGTCCCTGATGGGGAACTTGGATATACTGTTTGGGCTGGCGAACATCTCAATTTTGTTTCCACAGAAGTCTTAAATTGGAAAACTGGAGAAACTCATACAGTAAAAGTAAAAAAAGTAGCTAGTTCTTTAGGTTCATACATGATCACCTTTGAAACAATAAAATAAAACAAAAAATCCGTCAAAGTTTGGCGACTGGCGACGGATTTAATCAATTATGAATACAGTATAAACACTTCAAACGAAGGTCTTTTACTGTACTCAATTTTAGCAAGAAAGTGAGTAAAAATCAAATCATGGCAAATTTTAGAAAGCGTGGCAAGACATGGCAATTCAGACTTTCATATAAAGATAATAATGGAGAATACAAAAAGTTTGAAAAAGGTGGCTATAAAACAAAAAAGGAAGCCGAAGCTGCCGCTGATGAAGCAAAGAAACGATTAAATAACCATTCAGAATTTGACAATGATATTTCTCTTTATGATTTTTTTGAGAAGTGGGCCAAGGTTTATAAAAAACCGCATGTCACAGAAGCCACTTGGAGGACGTATAAGCGTACTTTGAATCTTATTGATAAATATATCAAAGATAAACCAATTGCTGAAATAACCCCCACTTTTTACCAAGCTGTGCTAAACAAAATGAGTTTACTTTATCGCCAAGAATCTTTGGACAAATTTTACTTTCAAATAAAGTCTGCTATGAAGATTGCCGTTCATGAAAAAGTTATTAGTGAAAATTTTGCTGATTTTACCAAAGCAAAATCAAAACTTGCAGCTCGTCCCGTTGAGGAAAAGTATTTACATGCTGATGAATATCTCAAGTTATTAGCCATTGCAGAAGAAAAAATGGAATATACTAGCTACTTTGCTTGCTACTTAACTGCAGTAACTGGCATGAGATTTGCAGAACTTTTAGGACTTACTTGGGATCATGTAGATTTTAGTAAAGAAGAAATTTCTATCCAAAGAACTTGGGACTACAGTATAACGAATGATTTTGCAGATACAAAAAACGAAAGTTCAAAGCGCAAAATTCCTATATCTTCTAAAACAATCAAACTACTAAAAAAATATAAAAAAGAATATTGGCACGAAAATAAGTATGATCGTGTAATTTATAATTTAAGCAATAATGGACTAAATAAGACAATCAAAGTAATAGCTGGTAGAAAAGTTCACCCTCATTCTTTAAGACATTCTTTTGCATCATATCTGATTTACAAAGGAATAGACTTACTAACCGTATCAAAATTATTGGGACATGAGAATTTAAATGTTACTTTGAAAGTCTATGCTCACCAGTTAAAAGAGATGGAGCAAGAGAACAACGATGTTATCAGAAAAATTTTTAATAAACTTTGACCCCATTGACCCTAATTTGTCCCAAATTATTTTTAAGTATATTTATTTTGATTAAATTATAAAAAATAGAACCGCACTGTTGAGCGATTCTATTTTAATATATTTAAATGTAGTTAAATATTTAAGGCGACGGTCGGATTTGAACCGACGATTAAGCTTTTGCAGAGCCATGTGTTACCACTTCACTACGCCGCCACAACATTAACTATTATAGCGGAAAAATAAATTTATGGCAAGCATGAACTAATAGCGTTCTTCTACAAACATCTAAAACAAGACTCAGCACATATTTTGTAAGGACTAATAACTCTTAAAAGCTCCAAATAATGTCCTCTGCAACAATGAACAACTTTAATTTCCAATCTTAAAATTCGCTTCTTTATCCACAAAGACTAAATCCCGACATACATTTTCCCTACTGACAACATAAAACTTTTTCGCATCTTTCTGAATTAAAAAATCCCCTACCAAAGCCAAATCACCTGATATTGACTCAAAATTTAAGACATTTTTATTCCATTCATTCCAAGAAATGCGTTCCTGTTCAAAGGCGTGCCTAACCCATATTTCACGAATTGGTCGATGCGAAATTTTCCAGACTTCTACAAGCTGTCCCCGATATTTTGCTTGCATAAAACCCCTTTCTGTTACACATGAACTACTCAGTAAAGATATTTTAGCAAAATGCACGAATTTGTCAAAAGTCTTTTAGAATTTTAATCACTATTTTTTCATATCAGATACTTTCTTTACAACAAAGTATCTGATAATCTGTTATTTTTACTTTGATAAGTTACTCATCTTATAAAAAAATCAATAAAGTACAACATCGTACCTTTTATAATACTTTTTCTTTTTTTGGAGTATTTTTTTTACATTCCAGTAAAAATAAAAAGACACTTTCGTGTCTTTTTATTTTAAAGTTCTTCTGCATTCGTAGCGATGACTTTTTGATACCATATAAATGAATCTTTTTTCGACCGCTTTAATGTTCCATTTCCCTCATTATCTTTGTCTACATAGATGACACCATAGCGTTTTTTCATCTCTCCTGTCCCAGCAGAAACAAGGTCAATAAAGCCCCAAGGAGTATATCCCATTAAGTCAACCCCATCATATTCGACAGCTTCTTTCATTGATTCTATATGAGCTTTTAAATATTCAATTCGATATGGGTCGTGAATACTTCCATCAACTTCAACTTCATCTACAGCGCCAAAGCCATTTTCAACAATGAAAAGGGGTTTTTCATAACGTTCATAGAACCAATTCATCGCATAACGTAAACCTAATGGGTCAATTTGCCACCCCCATTCAGAAGCCTTAACATAGTCATTTTTAACTAAATCTTTATCTTCGTTATAATCAAAAGTTGGGGCTTTCCCACGGTCCTTAATTGCAAAACTCATATAGTAAGAAAAACCAATATAATCAACTTTTCCATTTTTCAAAACTTCTAAGTCTTCATCACTAATATCAATTTTAAATTCTTTGCGTTCAAAATAAGCCTTTAAATAGCTTGGATAATGTCCGCGAACGTGGACATCTGCAAACCAATAACGACGTTGCATAGCAACGGTTGAAGCCATCATGTCTTCCGGTTTACAAGTTGCAGGATAAATCGGACACATGGCAATCATACAACCAATTTGGAAATCAGGATTAATTTTATGTCCCAACTCTACAACTTTGGCCGAGGCAACAAGTTCATAATGAGCCGCTTGATACATGATTTCTTCACGCTCTTTTTCGCTTGCTCCCTCTGGAAATTTCAAACCAGAATTGGTAAATGGTGCAAAATCACGCATAAAGTTTGCTTGGTTATTAATTTCATTGAAAGTCATCCAATACTTAACTTTATCTTTAAAACGATTCATCACGACTTCTGAAAAATGAACAAAGAAATCAATGAGTTTTCGGTTACGGAATCCACCATACTCTGTCACTAAATGATAAGGAAGTTCAAAGTGAGAAAGAGTAATGACAGGTTCAATCCCATTTTTTAAACATTCATCAAATAAATCATCATAGAATTGCAAGCCCTCTTCGTTAGGTTCAGACTCATCTCCATTTGGAAAAATACGTGTCCAAGCAATAGATGTTCTAAAACAATTTAAACCGAGTTCTGCAAAAAGCGCTACATCTTCTTTATAGTGGTGATAGAAATCAATAGCTTCATGATTAGGGTAATTTTCTCCCTCAATTACTCCATCTGTGATTTTTCTTTCTACGCCATTACTCCCTGCTGTCATCACATCTGCTACGGAAACTCCCTTTCCACCAGCACTCCAGCCTCCTTCAAGTTGATGTGCAGCAACTGCTCCTCCCCAGAGGAAGTCTTTTTTTAAAGTCATAATTTCTCCTTGTAATTATTAGAATTATTAAATTATCATTTCTTAACAAGATAAGCTCAAGAAGTCTTGAGCTCATCTAAATTTTGCAATTATTCGACAGCATTAATTCCAGCTTCTGTTTCAGCTTCTTCTTTCAGAAGAATATTGTCATAAGCTTTGGCAAATGGCCAATAGAGAACTGTGGTCAAAGCAAGAATAATAATTTGCCAAACCATTCCTTGCCAGCCACCTACTAGATATCCTGACAAGACCGCAGGGGTTGTCCAAGGAACATAGGCACCATTAAATGGTGGAATGATTCCTAGATAAATCACTAAGTAAGTCAAAATTCCTGAAATCAACGGAGCCAAGATAAATGGAATAGCAAGAATTGGATTCAAAACGATAGGAAGTCCAAACAGAATAGGTTCGTTGATATTGAATACTGCAGGTCCAATTTCCATTCGTCCTAAAGTTTTACCTTGAACTGATTTTGCACTCACTAAGAGGAAGATAACCAAACCAATGGTCAAACCAGAACCAGTAACTGTCAAGTATTGGTCCATGAATGATTGAGTAACGATATGGGCGCCATTTGACAGGCTAAGATGTCCTGCTTTGTAGAGAGCAGCATTGTCAGCAGAGTTTGCTTGAAGCAATGGTCCCATAATCCCACCAATGATTGTCGCTCCGTGAACACCGAACCACCAGATAAATACTGGCATAAAGGCAATAACGAAGACCCCAACCGGACCGTCAGTCACGTGTTGCAATGGGGTTTGAATCCATTTATAAACTAACTCAATGAAAGTTGTGTTGAAGCCAATCGTTGTGATTCCATGAACCACACCAGCCATTGTAATGATTGCTCCTGCAGGTACAAGTGAAGTAAATGATGCGGCAACATTTTCTGGAACTTGTTCTGGCATTTTGATTGTGATGTTCCGACGCATAAAGCCAGTGTAAATCCAACCTACTAAGAGTCCAACGATGATTGAGAGAACCATCCCTTTCCCCCCTAACCAAGCTCGGTCAATGACACCACCTACTTGAAATGCTGTTGATGTTTTAGTTGGGTCAGTAACACTCGTTACTTGATGGATTGTGTCTGGTTGCAACAAGATGTGAACAATGACACCTGTTAAACCAGCGGGTACTCCTTCATAACCTGCATCTCGAACCCAAGCGTAAGCAATACCGAACACGGCAAGCAAAGCCATAATACCAAATGAAGCATTATTAATTTGTAAAAAGAGTGGGCCCAATTTGATTTTGTTCATGAAGTCTTGTCCTGCTTGGAATGGCAGTTGACCAAGAATCAAGAATACTGAACCAATAATGATAAATGGGATAGGATAAATCATACCATTTTTGATTGCCGTGACTGCACGGGTATTCAAAAATTTCATCATTGGAGGCATGATTTTGTTTTGAATAAAATTGTTCATGGTTGAACAGTCTCCTTTACTTTTTTTGATGAACTGGTTTCACGTCCATCTTTTCTACATTTTCATTATAGCATTAATAGGCAAAGTAAAGAAAGCGGTTTCTTATCTTTCCATCACTTTGGTTCTGTGCCACTTATGAAGACTACTGTACCAAAAATGTCATATAAGTTTCCTTTAAGCTTGCGAGGTTCAGCCTTGATAATTATATTTGTTATCTCAATTTAACTTTTTTACTTTTAGATATCAAACCATTAGGAACGACAGAGCATAGAAAAAAGCCAGATTGGCTTTTTTAGTTAGAACGTTGATAAACGAGGTCTGTTAAACGTTCTGTCAAATAGACCGTAGGTAATTGACTCGTTAAGTCATAATGCGTGTTAATTCGGTGTTCATTGATTCGATAGGTCAGGACAAAATCACTCAGTTCAGCGATACTCGAATTAATTTTGGGCGTGATACTCGAAATATAAACATCTTTATTTGACCGAAGACTGGTCAGTACTTCAATGATTTCATTAGTTTCACCTGAAATGGATAAAGCAATTACTAAAGTATTGGTTGTATTTTGCAACTTTGAAGCAATCGGATAAGTTACATCGCTAAATGAAAAAGTATTAATGCCCACACCAGCTAATCTTCTAGCTGCATAATCACAGATTAAACCACTTGAGCCAACTCCGGTAAAAATGATATTATCACTTTCAATCACACGTTGCGCTAAATTATCTAAACGCTGTTCGACGTCTCCTGAAAAAATATCTAATGAGAAAGGAATAGCAGTGTTAGAAATTCCTTTTTCCAGCTCTTTTTTATCAATAATATATTCTTTAAAATCCGTGTACGAATCATAACCCATTTTATGTATTAAACGCATGACGCTTGAAGTTCCAACATGGGCCTCTAAAGCAATGTCACGGACGCGTAAATAAGGGATTTTATCAACATTATCTCGAAGATAACTGTAGCAAGTCCTTTCTGTATAGGTTAATTTTTGAAAGTCAACATTTCCAAAAAAACTCATTTTCTGCTCCTTTCTTACTCAACGATTTTTGTTAGAAAAAAGTTGCGTCTCCGCAACTTTTGATTTTGCTATTCTATCAACTAAGAGCAAAATTATTTGTTTTCAAGAGCTTGAAGGCGTCGTTCTTGACCAACAACTTCGACTGCAAGGTCTTTAAAGGTAATGGCATTCATCAAATGGTCTTGAGCATGAACCATGTAAAGATTCCAGCCGATTTTTTCTCCTTGTGCCAAACGTGTTAAGAGATCTGTTTGAACATCATGGGCTTCACGAAGTTGTTCACTCGCTTCATTTAATGAGCTTTCTGCTTCTGCAAATTTTCCATCTTTAGCTTGTTGAATGGCTTGGAAGGCTAAACCTTTGGCGTTTCCTCCACTCATGATAATGCCCATTACCACACCCATGTAGTCATCACTTGTTGGATTCTCGTACTTATCAGTCATTTCTTATATTCCGTTTCTGTTTATACTTATTTTTACATAGTAAAAGAGCTTTCGCCCTCCCACAGGTTTAATAAAACAAAGCTTAATTCATCAAATTTTCAGCAGCTGCGAGAACTTTATCCCCACGCATCATTCCGTAATCTTGCATTTTAATCACGTCCATTGGAACGCCAGCAATTTCTGCTTTTTTAGCAACTTCACCTTTCATGAAGGCAACTTGTGGGCCTAAAAGTAAAACGTCTGGTTTTGGTGAACCTGTTCCTGCAAGCATATTATCAATGTCTGCTGTTGATTTTGCGAAAATTTCGTAATCTTTTCCGTTTTCTGCTGCTGCTTTTTGCATTTTTGATACTAAAAGTGATGTTGACATACCGGCTGCACATGCAAGTGCAATAACTTTATCTGCCATAATTATTTCTCCTTATTCTTAACGTTTTATAATTTAACGTTCTTTATAAAAATAATTATAACGTTTTCATTTTCATAATGCAAGCGTTATCTATTTTTTGAAAGTGCTTTACAAAATAATTGAAAAGTCTACTCATCTGCGTTAAATCAGCCTTTTTGAGCTTTTGGACTAATATATAAAAAATCCTACTATCAAATAGTAGGATTTTGAAATATTTGTTTCTTCATTTGGAACAAATTTATCATTTTTTAACAAGATAATCAATTGACTTGTGAGCTAAAATTTCTAAAATAGCGAGTACTGGAAGTTGAGTAGTCAAATTTCCTAAAGGATATTGCTTAGACCATTCATTAACAAGATTATAAGAGAGTTGATGATCAGCGAGTCTAGCTACCGTACAATCCTCATTATTCGTGATTGAAATAATTTTTGCACCACCAGATTTAAATTCTAATTCTTTATTGACAACTTGTTCAGTTTCTCCGGATACGGACATAATCACCGCAACAACATTCCCCATCCCCTGAACTTGAACAGCTTGAAAGGGGTCAGAGATGACAAAACTTCGCAGGCCTGTATTTACAAAATACTTCGTTGCATACTCACTTAATGACCCAGAAGTTCCTAGTCCCAAAAAAACAGTATAATCAGCTTTAGCAATCATTTGAGCAGCATTATTAAGTTTGGCTTGGTAATTATCTGTATTCATTCGACGTAAAAACATGTTAAATTCAAGCATATTATCATAGTGCTGTTCTTCTGGTGTTTTTTCTTTCAATTGATTTTTAAGATAAAATTTTAGGTCAGCCCAACCTTCAAAACCAAGTTTTGTACATAAACGAACAATTGTTGACGTTGACACGTGAACCTGACTTGCCAAATCACGAATGGTCATTTGTTGAACTTCTTCGGGTGATTTTATGATGAAATCAAAAACTAAGGTTTCAAGCTCATTAAGTTTACTAATTTGTTCTGGTAGAAAAATCATTTATTATTCTCCATGTTTAGAAATAATTAGGATAGAGTCAAGTTCGTTGATAATTTTACTGACAGGTCTTTTAATACCTCACTTGAACGCAAATCTACTGACAGAAATTCTAACATTTACTGACAGAGTTATTTTTATCCCGTTCCAAAGACAAAAGCATAAATTAAACCAAGGACTTCATGACCATAATAATTCGGATAATAAAGCGGATTTGTCACCTCAGTTTTTGCAGCATATCCCTCTACTTTTAGCCCTTGACGGCTTGCTAAATATAAAGCACGATAGAGATGAAAATCATTGGTCACCACCACTGTTTTCCCATGAAAATATTTTTTGGAATAGCTCAAATTCTCTGCGGTATCTGTCGCTTTATTTTCACTGATAATCCTGTCAGCACTAATCGCGTGTGCCATAAAATATTTTTTCATACTAAAAGCTTCGCTGACAGGTTCGTCAGCTCCTTTAGCTCCTGAAACAATGATTTTTGCTTGTGGATTCTTAGCGGCAAGTAAAAGTGCTGCGTCAAGACGTTCTTGAGTTATTTTTGCCGGTTGCTCGTCAGCATTTATCCGTGAACCTAATACTAAAATCGTATCAATTTCTCTGGCTTTATCCGCTGTTCTGTCATTGGACTTACTAAAAATCAATCCTAAACAAACAAGCAAAATCAATAGAATTGCTCCAAGAAAAAAGCTTAAAAATTTGATAAATTTTTTCATCAATTAGAAGTTTTGTTTACGAGAATCACGTGTTTTACGGGCATTTTTATTGCGTTCAGCACGCCGTTTTTTCTTATTATCTTCTTCAATTTGCCATTTAATTGCACGTTTGTAGCCTGGTTTTACGTGTTTCTTACCTTTTTTAAGGGCACCAATGGTTTTCGTTGAAATTTCATCTTGTTTTTTCGTCCGTTTTTCACGACGGTCACGATCATAAGAATCTACAATTTCGCCATCTTTGACAGCCTTAGGTTGGAAAGTTACACCCATTTTTTCGATTTCACGAATGCTTGAATCATCAGAAGGGCTGTAAAGTGTAATCGCTGTACCACGTAATCCATTACGTCCAGAACGTCCAACACGGTGAACAAAGAAAGTCAAATCTTTTGGAATTTCATCATTGATAATATGTGAAACTCCTTCGATATCAATTCCACGCGCTGCAATATCAGTCGCCACAACATATTGATAATCAAGATTTTTAATTGAATTCATGATCCGTTTACGCTCACGTGGTGGCACGTCACCATGAATTTTTGCCACTTTAAGACCATTATTTGTCAAGAAATGATGAATATCATCAACACGTCCTTTTGTATTGGCAAAAATCATTGCCATATAAGGATTGAGTGCTTTAGTCAATTGAAGTAAAAGTTGATTATGTGAACTTCCTTTTGTTGAAACTAACCAGTTTTCAATGGTATCTGAAATGACTGTTTTATTTGCAATTTTTTCCATGACGGGATTATGCAAATATTTTTTCAAGAAAGGTTGCAGTTTTTGAGGAATTGTTGCTGAAAAGACTAGCATTTGCACGCGTTTACCAAAACTTGAAGCAATTTGGTCAACATCTGCCAAAAAGCCCATGTCAAGTGTCATATCCGCCTCATCGACAACAAATGTCCTTGCTGTATGAACAACCAAGGCATTAGACTTAACTAAATCATGGATCCGACCTGGTGTCCCAATAACGATATGTGGCTGTGCTGTTTCTAATTTTTTAATTTGGCGGGCTTTATCTGTTCCACCGACAAAGTTTGAAACGCGAATTTTGTCATTTACTTTCACAAATTCTTGAGCAGCTTTGTAGATTTGTGTCGCTAATTCGCGAGAAGGTGCCGTGATGACTGCTTGCACTTCATCAAGTTCAGGATT
Source organism: Lactococcus sp. (assembly GCF_036648155.1). Taxonomy (NCBI): domain Bacteria; kingdom Bacillati; phylum Bacillota; class Bacilli; order Lactobacillales; family Streptococcaceae; genus Lactococcus; species Lactococcus sp. The sequence goes on from NZ_JAVXIY010000008.1 coordinate 116,520, forward strand.
AATATTCTGGAAAATTGGCAATAAAAAGGTATGCGTTTTACCAGAACCTGTTTTAGATTCCCCTACCAAATCACGTCCAGAAAGGACAATAGGAATCAATTTTTGTTGCACTTCAGTAGGTTTTTCAAATTTGATATTCTCTAAAGTTTGGTTGATATAATCTTTAAAATTAAAGTCTGTAAATTTCATTTTTTTCTTTCATTTGTTGAGGATCATTCGTTACATTTTAAAAATTAACGAATATCTGTTAAACATTAATTTATCCATGGAAGGGACTTTTTTCTATTATATCAGAAAAAAAACATTTAAGAAACCTGTCCTTCCCCTTGTGACGGACTTATTCTTGGTAAACCGCCTTCATTTCCGAAAGCTGTTTGAGATAGCTGTCAATCAGTGCTTGCGGTTCTTCAATAACTAAATGATTTCCATAAGAACAAAGGTAATGAGTCATATAGGTCAGTTCGTCCGCGTGATAAGCACCTACAAGATAAGCAATCCCAGCAATTTCTTCTAGGTGCATATTTGGATAATGGTGCTTGAGATATAACTCCTTTCCAAAATCTGTCAGTCGACAGCGAAAGGGGATGTCATGATAATTTTTCTCATAAGTCTCTTGTATCATTTTTAATTCAGATAGTTTTTTAGTTTGACGCCCATCATCAATGATTTCGACCTCTGACATGTAATCACAACGATAAGTTCCCCATTTTTCTTGGTTAACATCATAGGCACTACAAATCCACAGGCCATTTCGATAAAATATTTCGTAAATTTGAAGCTCAATTTCTTTTATTTCATACTGTGAATAAGTCATTTTGACAATTTTCTCTGACAAAATCGCTGTCATCAGTAATTTCAAATCAGTCACTTTACTGACAGGCGCAATTCCGTAAAAATTAACTACTGTCAGCATTTTACTGATATATTCTTGCTGACTTTCGGGTAAAGTTGCGGATAATTTTTGCCGAATATGACGGTAAGATTTTTCAAAAGGACTACTTGAAAGTAGTTTTAGGGCATCTAAGGCAAAGAAAATAGCTTCAATTTCATCATTATTAAAATAAACCGGTGTCCATAAGCCTTGATTAATCAACTTATATCCGCCATATCTCCCATTTTCGGTATAAAAGGGTAGACCCATCCCTTCTAATTCTTCAACATCTCTTAGGGCTGTTCTTTTGGAAATCTGAAATTCTTCCATCAAATCTTTGAGCTGAAATCCTTTCTTATTTCCTAAAAAAATAAGTTCCTGATTTAATCGTTCTGCCTTTTTCATTAATGTTTTCCTTTATTTTAAAGGTGTCTTATTTTGTCACCTTTATGTTTTATAATTATTTTATCAAAAGAAATGAGGAACTATCATTGAAAACTTTATTAATTAACGCTCATCCCGATTTTAACAATTTGAATCACTTTTCCAATCAACTTCAAGAACTATTTTTAGCTAATTACAAGAGTCAATTTTCCGAAGATGATCTGACTATTTTTAATCTTTATGACCTTGATGGCAATTTGCCACGAATTGAGCAAAATCAACTGCTCAAAATTTGGGACAAAAAAGCTGCTGGCGAAAAATTATCTGCTGACGAGCTTAATATTGCCCAGACTTCTGAACGACTATTAAAAGAGTTTAAGGAACATCATCGCCTAGTCATTGTCACACCTTTGCATAATTTTAATATTACTTCACGCCTTAAAGATTACATTGACAATATTCTAATTGCTCGTGAAACCTTTAAATATCTTGATTCCCCTGATGAGAAAGGGAAAGTATCTACCGGATTGATGACTGATGATTACAGAGCGCTTTTACTCTTTGCTAGTGGTTCAGTTTATAGCGAAAATAATTTTTATCAAGACTTAGACTTTGCTCCACAATATCTCAAAATGATTTTTTCAGAAATCATGGGCTTTGATACTTTTGAAATTGTCCGGGCTGAAGGCACCGCCACTTTAGCTAAAAATGAAATTCTTGATAAAGCAAAAGAAAATTTGGACAAAGCTTTAAAAAACTTCTACTAAAAATTACTGACAGCTGACCATGATTGCAGTGTGTGGTCAGATTGTGGCTAAGGAAATTGTCAACTCTGCTGATGATTCTATCCACACTTGTATCGATTGAAATAATCAAAGCATCAGAATAATCAATAAAAAAGTTACTGACAGAAATTTCTATCAGTAACTTTTCATTTTCTATTCATCATTAATTTTTAACTTTGCTTTTTAAAACCTTATGTTCAAGATGACTTGGCCAGAAACTTGAAGTTTCAAAAAGGTTGGACTCTTCAAAAGCTTCTTCTGAGCTGAACTTATCACCGACTTTATTGGTTTGCAAAATCTTGACAACTTTAACGGCACAAATTGCTAATAATATGGCCACGCAAAGCAAGAAAATTACTGACAGAATTCCTTGAATCATCGTATTTCGCATGGTTGCTTGCGCATTGGTTAATAATAAACCTGTCAATTTTCCTGAATCTACTTGACTTTTCGCTGCTGAATAAGAAGCAAAATAACCAATATTTACATCCGTAGAAAAGATTTTTTGCCAGCTGGCAGCAAAGGTCACACAAACATCCCAGACCAATGGAATGGCAGGAATCCAAACCCATTTGAGGTAACCTTTACGAATAACCATGACACAGACAATGGCGAGAGCCACAGCTGCAATCAGCTGATTAGAAATCCCAAAGAGTGGATACATGATTTTGATCCCACCGTTGGGGTCAGAAACGCCCATCAAAAGTAAAGCCCCCCAAACACCAACAATGACAGCCGTTGTCACGATTTTACTTGGTAGCCAATCATCATCGCCCAACCGTCCTAATTTTTTGAAACCACGAAGCGCATCATTAAGTAAATAACGAGTGGACTTAGTTGCGGCTGAAACGGCTGACAGGATAAAGAGTGCCTCAAACATAATGGCAAAATGATACCAGAAGCCCATCATATTTGTCCCACCAATAACTGGCACCTTATGTAGAATGTTTGACATTGAAACAGCCAGCGTTGGTGCCCCACCAGTCCGTGAAACAATCGATTTTTCGCCAACATCTTTTGCAACTTGTTGGAGCGCTTTTTCGCCAGTCGTGCCTTCCCAATCAATACTGAGTTTTGAGCCATCTGGCATCATCGCAACATTGGGAATGGCCTTAGAAGCATTATATTCGGCACTTTTATCTGCTTGATAACTTGAAGCTGCTAGTTTTTGAATGCTGGCTTGTGGTGTATTCATTGAATAATAAATCCCCGGATTAAGAGAAATCGCAGCGACTAAAGCCATAATGGCAACAAATGACTCAAATAACATCCCGCCATAACCAATCATGCGCGTTTGCGATTCTTTGGCAATCAAATGGGGCGTTGTCCCAGAAGACATCATGACGTGAAAGCCTGACAAGGCCCCACAGGCAATTGTGACGAATAAAAACGGAAAGAGTGAACCGGCAAAAGCTGGGCCATCTGTATTATGTGCGAAATTTGTCAGAGCTGGAATCGTCACATCAGGACGCACACCAACGACTGCTATTGCTAAAATAGCAATTGTACCAATTTTCATAAACATTGATAGATAGTCACGTGGTGTAAGTAAAATCCAAGCAGGAATAATCGCCGCAATAAAAGTATAGCCCATGACCCACCATACCAAAGCCGTTGGCGAAAGCATGAAAATATGAGCAAATGAAGATTCTGAAACCCAACGACCACCAAAAATAGCCACTAAAAGTAAAATAAAACCAATTGCTGAAATTTCATTAACATGACCTGGACGGATGTATTTTAGATAAATTCCCATTAGTAAAGCAATTGGAATCGTCATTCCAATCGAAAAGACCGCCCAAGCAGAATTAGCCATTGCCGTCACACAAATCAAAGCCAAAACAGCAAGAACAATCATGGTCATGATAAAAACAATAAATGAGGTCAAGCCACCAGCAAATCTACCTACTTCATCATGAGCCATTGCCCCAATTGATTTTGCACGACGACGATGAGAATACCAGAGAACAAGCATATCTTGTACCCCACCAGCAAAAATAACCCCAAAAATAATCCAAATTGTCCCTGGTAAGTAACCCATCTGTGCCGCTAAAACTGGTCCAACCAAAGGCCCAGCTCCAGCGATTGATGCAAAATGGTGTCCGAATAAAACAACTCGATTGGTTGGGTCGAATTCTTTTCCGTCATTATGAGCTTCTGACGGTGTTGCTCGCAAGTCATTAGGACGCATGATTTTGCGTTGAATATATAAAGCATAGAAACGATAACCAATTAAATAAGAACAAACAGCTGCAATAACAAACCAAATCGCATTAATCGTCTCCCCTTGCGCTAGCGCAATTAATGACCAAGCAAGACCACCCAGTAAAGCAACAGCCATCCAAATAATAATTGATAATAAGCTAGGTTTTGGCAGATGTTCTTTCCAGTCTTTCATGGTTTCTTGAAAATTTGCCTGCTTTAAATCCTTGATTCCGACAATTTTTCCTTCTTTATTGCGCAACAAAAACAGCTCTTCTTCATCAGTAAAGTTTGAAGAGTTTCCATCATCTTTCATAATCCTTTATTCCTATACATCTTTTGATGTATTTACCTTTCTTATTTTTTAAAAGCGAAATGTAACCGATTACAATAATATTTTAGCACTATTTAATCAAAAAGATAAGCATTTATGTTTAAAAAAATCTCTTTAAAACATCTTTTTGTAAAATACAAGATGAATTTTACACAGAAAATTCTTTTCATTTTCTAATTCTTCTGTAAAATAAAAAGACTCTCCTAAAAAGGAGAGTCTTTCATTGATTATTTTATTTTGCCTTAGCGTAAAGTTCATTGACTTTATCCCAGTTTACAAGGTTAAAGAATGCTTCAATGTAGTCAGGACGTACATTGTGATATTTAAGGTAGTAAGCATGTTCCCAAACATCAAGTCCCAAAACTGGTGTCAATCCTTCAGAAATTGGATTATCTTGATTTGCAGTTGATACAACTTTCAATTTGCCAGCTTCATCAACAACTAACCAAGCCCAGCCTGAACCAAAACGGCCTGTGGCAGCAGCTTTGAATTCTGTTTTGAAAGTTTCAAAACTACCAAATTCTTTCGCAATTGCATCGCCAATTTCACCGTCAGCATGGTTTTCAGAACCATCAGTATTTGGACGAAGCCAAAGCCAGAATTGACTATGATTCAAATGACCACCACCGTTGTTACGAACAGCTGTACGAATGTCTTCTGGGATTGCTGACAAATCAGTCAATAATTCTTCGAGGCTAAGGTCATCAAGTTCATTGTGTTTTTCAATTGCTGCATTAAGATTATTCACATAAGTTTGATGATGTTTTCCATGATGCAAACGCATTGTTGCTTCATCAAAGAAAGGTTCAAGCGCATTTGGCGCATATGGAAGTTCAGGTAATGTAAATGCCATAGTAATTCTCCTTTTAAGATGTGAATCCATTTTGAAGTCTTAATACTTGGGTATTTTGACCAGATTGAGAATGGAATTCAGTTAGATTATTTTTTAATTCTATTCTCATTATAGTCGTTTTTGAAACCATTGCCAAATGATTTGATTTATAATTTATTTTTTTCTTTGTTGGATAAAATCGAGCATTTTCGCTGAATAAAGTAGATCTACATTGTGGGATTCTGCTATGTTTTTTGAACCTGTCAGAACAAATAATTTATTCAAATCTTGCTTCCATTGCTCAAGAATTTCTTCTACCTTTTCAGGACCTGTTTGCATGAGATTTTTCAAAATAAAACCCGCTGAACTTGCCAAATCGGCACCTAAAATCAAAGACTTAAAAATATCTTGAGCCGAGGAAATCCCCCCAGTAGCAACTAAGCTTTTGGTATTCTCTGCCGTTTTAGCCTCCAGCAGGCTTTCAAGAGTTGAAAAACCAAAATCGTCCAAATCAAAACCATTTTTGCTCCGTTTACGCTCAATCCAAGCAAAATTAGTTCCGCCAGCTCCACCAACATTTATTCCCGAAACAGCTGTTTTAGAAAGTTCTTTAAAGGTCTTTTGGGAAATGCCAAAGCCAACTTCTTTGACAATGACAGGAACTTCTAGTTGACTTGCAATTTCATTAATGTTTTCTAACCAATAAAATTCACGGTCTCCTTCATCCATTGGCAATTCTTGCGCTGTATTGACATGGATTTCTAAAGCATTGGCCTCAATCATCTCTACCGCTCGCTTAGCATTCTCTAAAGAATGTCCAGCACCAAGATTGGCAAAGAGAAAACCAGAAGAATGAATTTTACGAACCTCTTTAAAGCCTGCGGCTAATTCTGGAAATTTCAGGGCAATGGATTGTGAACCAACTGCCATGGCAAGATGCTGATTTTTCGCAATTTCGGCCAAAGTCTGATTAATTTTATCTGCACGCTCGCCTCCACCAGTCATCGCTTCGATATAAAAAGGAAATTCAAAGTCCTGACCAAAAACTTTTGACGAAAGCTCTACTTTTTCAGTTGAAAGTTCTGGTAATGTATTAGGAATGATTCGGACATCAGAAAAAGTCAGGCCCAAAGTCTGATTTCTTTCTTCTTTCCAATATTTGTATGCTAATGATAGGTGTTCGTCTTTACGATGTTGATGGATTTCTTTTTCACTTTTCATCATTTATTTCTCAATTCATTAAGTGTAAAACCTAGTCTTTTAAAAACAGGAAAAGTAAGAAAAATCAGGCTCGTACAGGCTTAAATCTATCTTTGTTTTCTTTTTTAGTTTTTAGCAGGTTAAACTCAGTTATTTTTTTGAGCAATCTTAAACTCTTCAAGATTGATTCCATATTCGGATAATTTTTTTTGAACCTCAGCAATAGCCATTGAATTTTGAGCAAACAAAATAAGGTTCTCCCCAAATCCAGCACCAGAGATTTTAGCGGCAAGCTCTGGATAGCTATTGAGCAAGTTTAATGCAAGAGCTAGTTCTTTAGTCATATAGCCTTCTGGAATATTTTCCAAAAGTAAAAGTTGATTTTCTGATAATTTTTCTTTGAATAAGCTAAAATCTTGAATGTCAATCGCTGTTGCCATTTCGATAACTAACTCATTTGAAGTTTGATAAAATTCATCAGAGAGTTTGATTTTGATTTTTTCAGCAGTTTTGGCTGCTTTTCCTGTTTGAACAACATAGGTTTTCCAAGGAATTTCAAGAGGAAGGATACGGTTATGATTCTGATAGAAAACTGAGCCACCATACATAATAGCCGCAATATCCCCCATTGAACCAGAACCTTGCACTTCAAAATGGGTCTTTGCTGCAATTTCAAACCGTTTTTCAAGGGAAAGTTGTAAATCAAAAAATTGGTTAACCGCATTGACTACGCCACAAACAACTGATGCACTTGAGCCATAGCCTTTTTTATTTTCACCAAAGCCTAAATCACTCCGAATTTCAAGGCATATTTCTACTGACAGCTCAGAAATTTTACTGACAGACTCTTTTTTAGAACTGTCAACAGCTGACAAAGTATTTTTTAAGGCTGTCAGCGCAAAATTCCAAGGACTTTCTTTATCAAATTCAATTTTGGTCAATGAAAATTCAAAATCAGCAAGTCCAACATTTGTTTTGAGAATCGATTTGTCACTCGCTCTTGAAATACTCATTTCAAAATTTGTTTCAATTGTCGTAATGAGGGCAAGATTTCCTTCTTTTGTGACCGCATATTCACCTGCAAAAAAAAGTTTCCCCGGTATCTTTGTCTTAATTTTCTTCTCAGAGATACTCATAAGCGCCTCCAGCACGTGCAATATCAAAAGTTAATTCTGGAAACTCTGCTTTTAACTTGGTCAACAAGATTTTTTCTGTCGCATGGTCAGTAATAATTTTTACATTTGGCCCAGCATCAATGGTCACAAAGGCGAGTAAGCCCGCTTTATGACATTCTTTTGTAAAGTCTACAACACGTTGCGTTTCAGAGGTGAAATAGTCAAATGGTTCAAGACATAGACGATTTTGTTCATGCATGCCAAGAGCATTATCTTGAGCAATTAGACCCACTTTTTCAATATCAGCTTGGAGGATTGCTTGTTTCATTTCTGCAAGTTGAATTGCTGATTTTTCGACCCAAGCTCCATAAGTTGGCGCTGTTTGAGCCAATTGCATTCCTTTTGTTGATGACATTTTTTTCTTTTCGGAAGAAATTTCGGCAACAATCATTGAAAGCCCAATGTCTTTATTGTAAAAAGATTCGGCAAAGGAAGACTGATGATTCTCCCCTTTATTCCAAACAGCAAAATTTCCAAAAATTGAACGAGAAGCGGAACCCGAACCCCGTCTGGCAATCCGTGACATTTCGGAATCATCTTTTTCTAAGTCTAAAAGTCCAAACATAGCAGCTGTAAGTGCAGCAAAACTTGAAGCACTTGACGCTAATCCAGCCGCTGTTGGAACATGATTTTCTGATTGAATCATTACTTTAGGGAAATTTCCATATTGTCCACGCATCATTTCCAAAAATTTGCTGACACGACTGCTATCTTCCATCGCTGAATTTAAGATTAATGAATCAGACTCATTGTCAGTAAATTCAACCGAGGTTGTTGTATAAAATGGCTCCAAGGTCATTGACAAAGAAGATGTCGTCGGGATATTTAGAGCAATATCCGTTTTTCCCCAATATTTAATCAAGGCGATATTCGTATGCGCCCGTGCAGTAACAATATTTTTCATGAAACTATTATATCAAAAAAACAATTCTTTCTTATCTCTTATCATTCTCAAAGATAATTTTCTGTCTAAAAAATACTTATTTTTATCATTAATCATAATTTAAAAGTCAAAATAGAAACAAAAGCTTGATTTTCAAGAAGAAATTTTATAAAATTGTCAGGTACGTTTTTGTATTCAAAATGTATGATATCGGAAGAAAGTCTATCGAGTATTTTTGCCTCAATCTGACTTAATTTAACCAAAAATATGCTAATTTACAGTTTACATTTATCAAATGACAAACTAATCTAGCAGGAGAATTGTTAAAAATGACTATCAATAAAATGGGGACGGGAATTGCCCATTCCAAACTAATCTTAATTGGAGAACATTCCGTTGTATATGGTCAGCCAGCAATTGCCTTACCTGTAACAATTCTTAAAACTACAGTGACAATTACTTCATCAAAATATGGCCAATACATTGAAAATAATGAATTTCGTCGAAGACTTGATTTAATGGGAGATGAATTTGAAGGAATTCGTCAACTCATCATGCGTTTACTCGCTAAATTTCATTCTTCAAAAATGCCTTTTTCTTTAGAAATTGATTCAAACATTCCTCAAGGACGTGGTTTAGGTGCCTCTGCTTCTTTGGCAACAGCCATCATCAGAGCCTTTTATGATTTCTTTGATGCCGAACTTCCACAAAAAGACTTACTTTTTTATGCCAATTTTTCTGAAAATATTACCCATGGTAAATCTTCTGGAATTGATGTCGCGACAGTTAATTCTGAGCACCCTTTGTGGTTTATTAAAGACAGCACAATTGAACCCTTTGAACTAAATCTTCATGGTTTTATCGTCATTGGCGATACTGGTGTGCACGGCTTTACTAGCCAAGCTATCAATATTGTTCGGGAAAAACTTGTTGAGGAAAATGAAAAAACTCAAAACTCAATTAATGACCTCGGGCAATTAGCCAAAGACTCAAAAGCCTTTTTAATGACCGATAAACTCAAAGAGTTTGGTCACGTCATGAATAAAGCTCATGAAAGACTTTCAGAACTCGGTGTTTCTCACCCCCGGCTAGACAATTTAGTTGATACGGCTCGAAAAAATGGAGCCCTTGGCGCTAAATTGACTGGTTCTGGACTTGGTGGAGTCATGGTTGCACTGGCTGAAAATGAAAAAGATGCGATTCGCATCAGTCAACGTCTCCTAAAAAATGGGGCTAAAAACACGTGGATTTACTCCTTTTAAGATGGTTAATCGCCATCTTTTTTTAATAAAGTGACTCCTCCAATAATTAATCCTGTCACTTCTATAGTTGACTAATAAAAAAATCGAGATCATATAAACTCGATTTTTTATTTTCCAAATACCAAAAACAACTAATTTCCTGCTATACGATTATATTGTTCCTTAATTCGGTCATCTTCATGACTGATTTTTTCATCTAGTTCACTTTGGAGTTTGCCAATTAACCTTGCAAATTCAATTTTTTCTTCTTCTGTAAAGCTTGTCATAATGCCTGGAACAAGTTCTGTTTGTTCTGCACTTTCTTCCAAAACAGCCTTCCCTTTTTCAGTTAGTGATATGATAAATCCACGCTTATCTTGAGCATCTTTTTGACGTGAAATAAATTGTTTCTTTTCCAATTTTTTTATCATTTCACTAGCAGACTGGGGGCGCATATCCAGTTGAGCCACCAGATTTTTTTGCGTCATCTTACTGTTTTCCATTAGAATATTTAAAATTTGTCCCTGTCCTTGTAATCGAGAATATTCCACTGTTTGTTTTCTTGTGACACTTTTACTCTTTCTCAAATACCAAAAAAGAAGTGTAACATAACGAATAAATCCCTGACTTGTATTTTCTTTTTTCTTTGTCATAGTCTTATTTTATCACATTTTTTAGCATTTATAAAAAATATAATCAGGGTCCCATACTTTTTTCTTGACAATTTAATCAGGGGGGGCTTATAATGTTTTTTATAAGGTAACCTTATGAAAAAGGAGATAATAATGGCACTCGCAATTACAACTACAAATCTTGTCAAAAACTTTGATGGCAAAAACGCAGTAAATGGTATTTCACTTGATGTCCATCAAGGAGAAATCTTTGGAATTCTTGGACCTAACGGTGCAGGGAAGACCACATTCTTAAGAATGCTTGCAACATTAACAAAAGTAACATCTGGTTCTGCTTCTATCTTTGGAAACGACCTGACCAAAGACGGTGCAAAAGTTCGGAACTTTATCGGGCTGACAGGTCAATATGCTTCAGTTGATGAGGAACTGACAGGGATGGAAAACATGATTATTTTTGGTCAGTTAAATGGCCTATCCAAAAAAGAAGCCAAAAAACGCGGCCTCGAATTGCTCAAACAATTTTCACTGACAGAAGCCAAAGACAAATCCATCAGTGCATTTTCAGGTGGAATGAGAAGAAGATTAGATTTGGCTGTTAGCCTAATCACTAAACCCCCGCTTATCTTTCTTGACGAACCAACAACAGGTCTTGACCCCAGAACACGTGGGGAAATGTGGAAGACAATTCGTGAGTTGGTCAAAGGGGGTTCAACCATCGTTCTGACTACACAATACTTGGACGAAGCTGACCAATTGGCTGACCGTATCGCCATCATTGACCATGGCAGCGTCATCGCGCAAGGCACCCCGTCAGAGCTTAAAAACATTTTGGGAGAAACCACTTTTGAGCTCTCATTGATTGAAAGCAGTCAAATTAAACAAGCCAAAGAAATCATAGAACAAAAATTCAATATTGAAGTGATTGTTCTACCAGAATTTGCAACTTTGTCAATCAAAGTAACTGACACAAAAATCATGACACAAATTCTTTTACTTTTGGAAACTGAACACATTGCCATCAATGAATTTGAAACACGTAAACCAACACTTGATGAAGTTTTTCTTGAGCTGACAGGAAAATAGGAGAAAATAAAAATGGACACAACTGCAATTAACAAAAATACTACAACGATGAAAACAATCAGTTTAAAATCTTGGTTGACAGATATTATCGTCATGGCCAAGCGTGAACTTCTCAAAGTCAAACATAGCCCAGAAAAACTATTTGATGTGACCGTCATGCCAATTATCATGGTCATCGTTTTCTCCCAACTTTTTGGTGGAGCAATCATGGGAAATGTCAAAGCTTATCTCCCTCTTGTTGTTCCCGGAATTTTAATCCAAACACTTGTTATGGCATCTGGTGCTGCCGGAACCCAACTTCGTGAGGATTTGGACAAGGGAGCCACAGACCGCTTCAATTCTTTGCCAATTTCACGAATTGCACCCTTAGCGGGAACGTTAATCTCGGATATTATCCGTTATATTATTGCCGCTGTCTTTGCATTAGGCACAGGTGCAGCTCTCGGTTGGCGAGCAAGCGCCGGATTTGGTTGGCTGCTTGTTGCAATTGGCCTTGCAATCGTTACAACTTGGGCGCTCAGTTGGCTCTTTGCTTTAGTTGGTGTCCTTGCTAAAAGTGCAGCAACTGTGACAACCATTTCGAGCTTTTTGACCATGTTTTTGGCCTTTTTGTCAAATGCTTATATTCCCGTCACTTCTTTACCAAAATGGCTGAAAGTCATTGCCGAAAATAATCCTGTTTCTCATTTGATTACTGCCTTTAAAGAAGTGGCATATAATGGTAATTTTGGTCATGAAGCCTGGTTGGTTCTTCTAATTAGCCTTCTGATTGTTCTCATTTTAGCACCCGTTACTGTTCTTGCTTATTCAAAGAAAAACTAAGCAGTGCTGTTATTTTGTTTCCATAAACAGAGATAAAAGTAGTATAATACAATCAGTAAACGAAAGGACAAACAATGGAAAATCAATATGAAATACTTCAATCACTCATTGAAAAAATGGAAATTGTAACCGTTGGATCTGCTGTCAGTAAAACTCACTTAAATCGTAAAGAAATCATTGATTTTGTCCGTTCACAAAAGTCATTACGAATTTTTGATGAAGAAAAGCAAAAATGGATTAATGAAAATGTTGATGGGCATTGTTAAATTTTACTGACAGAAATTATAATTCATCAAAAATACAAAAAGTTACTGACAAGAATTCTGTCAGTAACTTTTTATTATTATAAATCATGAAATTCTGCATATAAATCTTGGCGATTTAAGCCTCGTTCTTTAGCAATTTCTTTAATGGCGACATTTGGTTTTACATTTTGCGCCACTAAATTTTTGACAGCTTCCAGTGCTGTCAGCTCTGGCTCCTGAATTTCTTGAACTAATTCATCCGCTCCCGAAACAATAATTAAACATTCTCCCTTAATGGGTTGCTCAACTAAAGAATTCAAAACCTCAGAAATTTTTCCTCGGCGATATTCTTCATAAATCTTGGTCAACTCACGAACAAGCACCACTTCTCTATCCCCATAGATTTCTTGCATATTGGATAAAGTATCGGCAACTCTAAATGGACTCTCATAGAAAATTTGTGTTTCAGGGTAAGCAAGTTTTGTTTTCAGAAATTTTTGTTGTTCTCCTTTTTTACGAGGAAGAAAACCATAAAAAATATGAGGCTGAGGCACTAAGCCTGAAGCTATCAAAGCAGTAATTCCCGCGGAAGCTCCTGGCAGCGCAACGACATCAATTTCTTCTTTAATTGCAGCTAAAACCAAGTCATGTCCAGGGTCAGAAATTGATGGCATTCCTGCATCAGAAACCTGTGCAATGGATTGACCTGATTTTAAAAAGTCAATCAATTTTGGGATTTTTTCTTGCGAATTATGCTCATGAAATGATTCTTGGGGCACTTTTATTTCAAAATGATTCAAAAGTCGCAAAGTGTTTCTAGTATCTTCTGAACAAATCAAATCCACTGTTTTTAAAGTTTCCAATGAGCGCAAAGTCATATCCTGCATATTCCCAATGGGGGTCGGCACCAAGTAGAGACTTCCAGCAGTTTTCACTCCTTTGAATGACCGTTGAATATTAAATTTATTTTCCATTAGCGATATAAAAGCTCCAAACAATCTAAGCAAGATTCCCCTTCAGAAAGCCGTTCAGCATAATGCAGATGACAAACATGAAATCCTTCATTAAAAATTTGAATGAGATTAGGGTTGGGTTGATCTTTGGGCGTTTCTTTTTTAACTTCTTTCTTTTCAAATTCAGCAAGTCGATCACGCAATTTTTCCAACTCCATGCGTAAAGTTGCATTTTCAGTCATTGATGCTTCAAGCACTTGGCGAATTCCCGAAATTTGCGTTAATGTGGTATTTAATGTATTTTCAAGCTCGCCCAATTGGTCAAAAACATCATATTTATCAGCCATGATTCACCTCAATCTCTGCAAGTTCAAAATCCTTGCTATATTCTCCAAAGCGTATTTTCACTCTATTTTTTAAAACATTTAAGCCAACAACTTTTCCTTTTCCTTCTGAGGTGGTTACAAATTCACCAAAATCTGGAAAAAGTTGTTGGGCTTCTTTATAAAAACTATCTTCATAAGTTAAACAACACATTAAACGCCCACAAAGTCCATTCAATTTATTTTGTTTCAAAGATAAATTTTGATTTTTGGCCATTTTGATAGAAACATTCGGAAACTCGTAAACAAATTCCGAACAGCATAAAGGACGTCCGCACGGTCCGAGTCCACCATGAATTTTCGCCGCGTCTCTTGGCCCAATTTGTCGAAGTTCAATTCGAATCCGAAAAGTCGTTGCTAATTCACGGAGCAGTAGCCGAAAATCAACTCGATTTTCAGCGGTAAAAGAGATAAAGAGTTGCATTTGATCGAAAGTGTAAGCCACATCAATAATTTTCATCTCAAGTTCTTGTTCCACAACGAGTTGTCGAACTTTATCTTTTGCCTTTTTTGAAAGTTCTTCAAGTTTTAAGATTACTTCTAAATCTTCATCAGTGACTTCCCGTTCAATTGTATGATGAGTTTCAAGATTAGCATCATCAGAAAAACTACGAATAATTTTCCCGTAAAAAGTTCCTTTTTCTGAACGAATGATGACTTCTGATTGTGGGACTAATTCTGCCTCACTTGTTGCAAATATATTAGATTCACCATGCGCAAATTTTATTTCATAAATCATTTTATTCTCCTGATATAAGATTTCTGATTAAAGGGTTGCTGACCAAGTTTTACAGAACAATAAAAGTTAAACTTGACTCAAATCGAACATTACTTTTCCACATTTTAATTGCCTGAAAGGTTTTTAGAAGTTCCTGACTCATTCTTTCTTGATTAAATAGTTGCAATAAAAGTTCAAAAGCTTGATTTTGCTTTTCTTTATCATCAAAAATTTCAACCAAATCTTTCAAGTATAAAAAGGCCTCGTCAGCTGATTTTTTTAGAAGTTTAACAAAATGTTGAATTCTCTGAAGTCCTTCATTGAACCAACTTTGTTGGGCCAATTCTAAAGCTCTGTCAGTAGAATTACAAATTTCAGCTAGGAGTTCTGCTTGCGTTTTTAAAATTCCATTTTTTTCAAGAAAATCTTGTAAAAATTGAATGTTTTTCCGAAAATTAATAATCTGTGTCCGTGATTTTATCGTTTGCAAAATCATGTTCTCATTATCTGTCAGTAAAAAAACAACAATTTCTGTCTCAGGTTCTTCAATAGATTTCAATAGAGCATTTGCCGCATTAGGATGCATTTTTTCTGCTTCCCTAATTAACAAAACTTGCTGTTTGCCTTCATAACCAGATTCACTAAAAACCTGTGTCAAATCACGAATTTGTGCTGTTTTTATCGTCTGTCCATCCGGTTCAACGATGTGCAAATCGGCAAATTCCTGTTGAGCAACCAGACGACAAGAACGACAATGCCCACAAGGAAGAGAATTCTCAGGATTCTCACAAAATAAGGCTTGACTCAGCCAAATTGCTAATTCAAAAGAACCAAATCCACCTGAAAATAAATAAGCATGGCTTAATTTTCCATGTTGCAAAATTGTTGAAAATTGCTTATAAAGTTGAGGCTGAATATCTACTATTTCCACAAGAAACCTTTCTAAATATTTACCAAATCTATTTTAAATAACAAAATAAAAAATTTTTTTTGACATCTACGTATATTTTTATTTTTGTCAGTATTTATCACTTTATTAAATTTGCTGACAGATTAAGTTGTCTTTAAAATTCACTGACAAATCTTTTTTTCAGAACTTCAAGTGTATCAGCTACAACCTTTTCCAAAGATTGACTCGCATCTATTTTTACAAAACGCTCAGGTTCTTTTGCAACAATTTCCAAATAACCCTCTCGAACTTTTCGGTGCATCTCAGCTCTTTCCAAGTCTAGGCGATTGACCTCATCCGCTCGATTTTTCATAATCCGTTCAAGTGCAACATCTGTATCAATATCAAAATATAAAGTCAAATCAGGTTTTAAACCATCTGTTGCAAAATAATTAAGCCAATCCACCACCTCAACACCCAAATCACGGCCATAACCCTGATAAGCGACAGAGGAGTCAATAAATCGGTCAACAATGACAACCTTACCTGCTCGTAAAGCTGGCAACATTTTTTCTTGCATATGTAAACGGCGAGCCGCCGCAAAAAGCATCAATTCTGTTTTTGAATCAATCTCTGTATTCTTTGGATCGAGAATAATTTGACGAATTTCTTCAGCCACTCGAACCCCACCTGGTTCTCGAGTTGGGACAACTTCACGCTTCATTTTTTGGATTTCAGGCAAAATTTCTTGCAAAACTGTTGTTTTTCCTGCTCCATCAGGTCCCTCTAGGGAAATTAAAATTCCATTCATAGCCTCTATTATATCAAAAAATCAAACTTTTTATCTTTTTTCTAAAAATATAGGGGTCACTTTTTGCGTAATTTTACTAAAAATTGTATAATATAACTGAAACAGCTTACTTGGTTTGTTAAATCAAATAAATCCAAGTAATATTCAATAAAAAAATTTCTACTTGAAAGGACAACTATGAAAAAAATTCTTGTTGTTGATGATGAAAAACCAATCTCAGATATCGTAAAATTTAATTTAACCAAAGAAGGTTTTGAAGTATTTACAGCTTTCGATGGCGAAGAAGCCCTTGAAGCTTTTAAAGAAGTACAACCTGACCTTATTTTACTTGATTTGATGTTACCAAAACTTGACGGTCTTGATGTTGCACGTGAAATCCGTAAAACCTCTGACACTCCTATTATCATGGTGTCAGCTAAAGATAGCGAGTTTGATAAAGTTATTGGACTTGAACTTGGTGCAGATGACTATGTCACTAAACCATTTTCAAATCGCGAACTTTTAGCTCGTATTAAAGCAAACTTGCGTCGTATCAATGTCGCACCTGCTGAATCTACTGATAATGTTAAGAAAGAATTGATTATCGGAAATCTCCGTATCAATCCAGCACATTATGCTGCTTACAAAAATGATAAACAACTTGACCTCACACACCGTGAGTTTGAATTACTTTATTATCTTGCTCAACACCTCGGCGAAGTTATCACTCGTGAAAATCTTTTGGAAACAGTTTGGGGCTATGATTACTTTGGTGATGTGCGTACAGTTGACGTTACAGTCCGCCGCTTGCGTGAAAAAGTTGAAGATACACCAAGCCGTCCACAATACGTTTCAACACGCCGCGGGGTTGGCTATTACATGAGCAACCCACATGATTAAATTTTTTAATTCAATGATTTTTAAAGGAGTAGTTGCCCACCTACTTCTTTTTGTCATTCTTTTCATGAGCAATTTCGATTATAATCTCATTCATCTTAGTACTTTTATTGGTTATTATTTATTTTCACTCGTTTTTGTTCTGGTTTTTCTCAATCAGCAACATCGAATGATTGTGAATGTTTCTAAACAAATGAACGATATAAAAAATGGTTATTTGAATAGAGATAAAATTCCAAAAGGGACAAGTGAAATCAATGAATTATATGAAGAAATTTTGAAGCTTGGTGAGGACATTGTTCGGACTCAAAATAATCTTGAAAATCAACGCAATCAATTAGATAGCATTCTTGCCTACATGGTTGACGGAGTGATTGCCACAGATCGCCGTGGTAATATTATCATGGCTAATAAGTCAGCCCTCCATTACCTAAACACAAGTAATGAGCTTCTAATGGAAAAGAATATTGTTGATGTTTTGAAAATCGCAGACCAGTATAACTTTTATGATTTACTTGAAAAAGAACCTGAAATAACCATCGAAACACACGATTCTGGGAATGAATCAATTTCACTCCACATCAAATTTGCACTCTTTCGTCGTGAGTCAGGGTTCATTTCAGGAATTATTGCTGTCTTGCACGACATGACCGAACAAGATAAAGCAGAACGTGAACGTCGTCTTTTTGTTTCTAACGTCTCGCATGAATTAAGAACTCCTCTTACTTCCGTCAAGGCCTATCTTGAAGCATTAGAAGATGGCGCAATTGATGATAAAGAAACAGCCTCTTCATTCATCGGTGTTTCACTAACCGAAACCAATCGGATGATTCGGATGATTTCTGATCTTTTAACATTGTCAAGAATGGACCAAGATCGAATTGTTCTTAATAAAGAAATCATTAATTTAATTGCCTTTTTAGACTATCAAATTAATCGATTAGACCAGATTTTAGAAACTGAATCAAATGATTTAATTTCATCCAATTTTACACTCGTTAGAAAGTATTCTGACAAGCCAATCTGGGTAGAAATTGATACCGATAAAATCGCCCAAGTCATTGATAATATCATTGGTAATGCCATTAAATATTCACCAAAAGGTGGTACAATTACAATTTCCGTTGAAACTCGTGAACGAGATGTCTTAATTTCGATTAAAGACGAAGGAATGGGAATTCCAAAATCTGATTTACTTAAGATTTTTGACCGTTTCTATCGAGTAGATAATGCTTCAAGAAATTCAAAAGTAGGTGGAACAGGTTTAGGCTTATCTATTGTCCATGACATTGTCAAAATACATGGCGGAACAATTTTTGCAAGCTCCGAAGGCGAAGGCAAAGGAACAACTTTCAGTTTCACACTGCCATATTCTTCTGAAACTTCCGAATATTGGGATGACGCTGCTGATGATTTTGAATAAAATTGTCCTTCCTAATTCAAACTACAAAAAGAGTTCACTGTCAAATCCGTGAACTCTTTTTTGGGGAAAAAATCTATTATTTCTTACATAGACTTCTTCATCAAAGAAAAATTTTTTCAAGCTCAATTTATTTCCAATAAAATAATAAGTCTCATAGCAATCCCTGACTTTTTCTGCTACAATAGTCATTATGACTGAACAAAATGGCTTTAAATATTCCATTCTAGCCTCTGGATCAACTGGAAATTCCTTCTACTTAGAAACTCCTAAGAAAAAAATTCTTGTTGATGCCGGACTATCTGGAAAAAAAATAGAAAGTTTACTCTCAGAGATTGACCGTGATATCCATGATATTGATGCGCTTTTAATTACGCACGAACATAGTGACCATATCAAAGGAATTGGTGTGCTCGCCCGTAAATATGGGATTGACCTTTATGCGAATGAAGATACATGGTCTGAACTTGATGGTAAAAACGCTTTAGGAAAAATTCCTCTTGAGCAAAAACATCTTTTTGAGATGGGAAAAACGATGACATTTGGTGATATTGATATTGAATCTTTTGGTGTCAGCCATGATGCTATTGCCCCACAATTTTATCGTTTCATGAAAGATGATAAAAGTTTCGTTATGTTGACTGATACAGGATATGTTTCAGATCGTATGCGTGGAACCATTGAAAATGCTGATGCTTATCTAATGGAGTCTAATCATGACATTGAAATTCTAAGAATGGGTGCCTATCCTTGGCGAACAAAACAGCGTATTCTAAGTGATCAAGGCCATTTATCTAACGAAGATGGTGCCGAAGCAGCCTTTAACATTCATGGGAATAAAACAAAAAAAATATTTTTGGGACACTTAAGTCTAAATAATAATATTAAAGAACTTGCTCATCTTACCATGGACGGTTATCTCCAACAACACGATGTGGATACAAAAAATGAATTAAAAATTCTTGATACCAGCCATGAACATGCAAGTCCCCTTTATGATATCTAACATTAATCATTAAAAAATAAAAAAAGAACCCACTTGGGTTCTTTTTTTATTACATCATACCACCCATTCCCATGCTAGGGTCCATTGGAGGCATAGCTGGAGCAGCTGGTTCTGGTTTATTAGCCACAACTGCTTCAGTAGTCAAGATTAATCCAGCAACAGAAGCTGCATTTTGCAAAGCTGAACGAGTCACTTTTGCTGGGTCAACGATTCCTTCTTCAATCATATTTACCCATTGACCTGTCGCTGCATTAAATCCTGTACCAACTTTTTCTGAACGAAGTTTATCAATGATAACTGAACCTTCATATCCTGCATTGGCCGCGATTTGACGAACTGGTTCTTCAAGGGCACGGCGAACGATGTTAATTCCCGTTTGAATATCGCCTTCTTCTGAAAGTTTATCCAAAGCTGCGATGGCATTAACAAGAGCTGTACCACCACCAGAAACGATACCTTCTTCAACAGCAGCACGTGTTGCATTAAGTGCGTCTTCAATCAAAAGTTTCATTGCTTTAAGTTCTGTTTCTGTTGCGGCTCCTACTTTAACTACCGCAACTCCGCCAGCTAATTTCGCTAAGCGCTCTTGCAATTTTTCACGGTCAAAATCAGAAGTTGTTTTTTCGATTTGTGCTTTGATGATAGCCACACGATCAGAAATGGCCTCAACAGAACCAGCACCTTCAACAATTGTTGTATGATCTTTATCAACAGTGGCTTTAGCAGCTTGTCCTAAAGCTTCTAGTGTAGCATCTTTAAGATCAAGGCCAAGTTCTTCAGTAATTACTGTACCACCTGTCAAGATAGCTAAATCTTCCAATTGAGCTTTACGGCGGTCACCAAATCCCGGTGCTTTTACAGCGACTACGTTGAAGACCCCTTTAATCTTATTAAGAACAAGAGTTGGCAATGCTTCTCCATCAACATCATCAGCAACAATTAAAAGTGGACGATTTGTTTTCAAAATTTGTTCAAGAAGCGGTAAAATTTCTTGAATATTTGAGATTTTTTTATCCGTAATCAGAATATAAGGATTATCTAACTCAGCAACCATTTTCTCTGTATTAGAAACCATATATTGACTCAAGTATCCACGGTCAAATTGCATTCCTTCAACAACATCAAGCTCTGTTTGCATTCCTTTTGATTCTTCGATTGTGATAACTCCGTCAGAACCTACACGCTCCATTGCGTCAGAAATATATTCCCCAACTTTTTCACTACGTGATGAAACAGTAGCAACTTGAGCGATTGCTGATTTATCGTGAACAGGAATTGCCATTTCTTTAATTGAAGCAACTGCTGTTTCAGCTGCGAGTTCAATTCCTCGGCGAATACCAACTGGATTTGCACCTGCAGTAACATTTTTCAATCCTTCACGAACAATAGCTTGTGTCAAAACTGTCGCTGTTGTTGTTCCATCACCTGCAATATCATTTGTTTTTGAAGCAACTTCCGAAACAAGTTTAGCTCCCATATTTTCAAAATGGTCTTCAAGTTCAATCTCTTTGGCAATTGTAACACCATCATTTGTAATTAAAGGTGAACCATATGATTTTTCAAGAACAACATTACGCCCTTTTGGCCCAAGAGTTGTTTTTACTGTATCGGCAAGAATATCAATTCCGCGCATCATCGCTGTTCTAGCATCACTTGAAAATTTAATTTCTTTTGACATTTTAGCTCCTTTTTTAAGAATATATTTTTAATTAATAGATTTTAAGATAGACAAAAGACAATCAAAAATTGATTGCTTTTATATTTTTACTCTACAATTGCAAGAAGGTCTGAGTCTTTGAGAATCAAGAATTCTTCACCGTCCATTTTGACAGTCGTTCCGGCAAATTTCTCAAAAATTACTGTATCTCCAACTTTTACGAGTGGAGAAATCAGTGTCCCATGATTAGTTGTTTTCCCTTCACCGACAGCAATAACTTCCGCTGTTTGAGGTTTTTCTTGGGAAGCGCTCGTTAATACGATTCCGCCCATAGATTTTTCCTCTTCTTCTTTTACACGTAAAACTACGCGATTCTCTAAAGGTTTCAACATTATACTTTCCTCCATTTTTTATTTTTAGCACTCTTAATACTTGAGTGCTAACATATTCTTATTTTATCTCAATGGTCAGATTTAGTCAAGAGAAAACATTTAGATTTAATCAAATAAATTAGAAAGGGAGCTCATCAGCTTCAAGTAAGAGTTCCTCAGTCTTTACAGCGCTTTCTCTTAAGGCAAGAGTCGCACGACTTTCCAATAAATCATAGCTCAAACCTAAGATTTCTGTAATATAGTGTTTCTGTTCATTTTTATCAGTATAATTTCTAGTTCTAATCTCTCCCTCTACAGAAATAAGACTTCCTTTTTTAGCATAGGAAACCAATGTTTCTGCTGATTTCCCCCATAAAATTATCGAGATAAAGTCTGCTTCTCGCTCTCCTTTTTCATTTTTGAAGCGGCGATTGACTGCCAGAGTCACACGGACATAAGATTTATTGTTCGTTGTTTTCGAAATTTCAGGTGCGTTTGTTAAACGACCAATCAACATGGTTTTATTCATTATAAAATCCTCCTAACTTTCTATACGTAAAGTTTGAGCATTTGTCACTAAAAAATAAAAAAATCTATCAAGCAGATAGATTTCTATTGTTTATTTGGCATTCAAAGCTGCAACTGTCATATAATTATATGGACTGTTGAAGTGGGGGAGAAAGAATAAATCAAGCAAAGCTAGTTCATCAATTGTTTTTTTCTCTTGAATCGCTAAACTGAACATATTTATATTTCCTGCAATTATCTCACTTTTACTAGCAAGTTGTGCTCCAATAATTCTGCGACTTTTTGTCTCATATACGATACGAATTTTCACACTATCGTTGTTTTCATGAAGAAACCAAGCTTTTTGTTTATCTTCAAAATCACTAAATGAAACTTCTAAACCTAATTTTTTAGCAGCTTTAACAGAAAGTCCTGTAGACGTCATATTGTAACCAAAAATCGAAATACCATTAGACCCTTGAACACCAACAGATTCTAATTCTTTTCCACCAATATTGTGCCCTGCGACAATTCCTGACCGAACAGCATTTGAGGCAAGAGCGATATAAGTAAAATCTTGCAAGGCATTAGAATAAATTGTCGCAACATCACCTACCGCGTAAACATCTGGATCACTACTTTGTTGATGTTTATCCACCTTGATTGCTCCATTTTTGAAGGTAGCCAACTTATCACTTGCCAAGGCACTGTTGGCAGTAAAACCAATACAATTGATGACAAGATCAACATCATAAGTCGCTTTATTGGTTACGATTTGTGATACATAACCTTCCTCATTCGCTTTAAATTCTTTGGCCAGTTCTCCAAAATGAAGTTCAATTCCATGTTGAGCAAGGTTTTCATCCATTCCTTTGGCAAATTCTTCATCATAATATGAAGCAAGCGAAGTATTTTCAGCGTCAAAGAGAAGAACTTCTTTACCCCGACGTTTAGCTGCTTCTGCAATCTCTGTACCGATATATCCTGCACCAATGACTGCGATACGCTTGACTTTTTCTTTGGCAAATTCTGCGTCAATTGCTTGACCTTCTTGAAAAAGTTTCAGAAAATGAATTCCCTTAAGGTCTTTGCCTGGTAGATTAGGAATAATTGGACGTGAACCTGTTGCTAAAACAAGCTTGTCGTAAGCTTCAATTATTTCATCATCAGATTTAGTTTTTGCATAAACTTTCTTATTAGCAAAATCAATTTCTGAAACTTCTGTTTCAGTCAAAATTTTTACCCCTTTTGCCTCAAAATCCTCTGCTTTGGCATAAAATAATTCATCTGGTTTTTCAATTTGTCTTCCAACCCAAATTGCTGTGCCACAACCTAGATAACTCATGTTACTATTACGGTCAATCATGACAATTTCATGCCCGGGATATTGTTCAAGTAATGTATTTGCTGTAGCAATGCCTGCGTGGTTTGTACCGATAACTACGATTTTCATGCTAATAGGCCTCCTTTAAATGTAAAATTCTTTTTACATTATTCAGTTTAGCATAAGTCAATCTATTTTCTTTTGTAAGCGCTTGTGAACATTGTGAAATAATTATTTTAATTATTAGATAAAAAAATCTGTCAAAATAAATTATTTTGACAGATTTATTATTAAGCTTACCACATAGTTTCTGAATCAAAAGCTGTACCCGCAGCCAAAGCTGATGAAAGTTCAATGATTCCACGAACATCGGGAGCATCGGGTAATTCAAGTTCACGCGCTGAACAAAGCATTCCATAAGATTGAACACCTCGAAGAGCTCCTGGAAAAATCAATGCTCCATTAGGCATCATTGCGCCTGGAAGTGCTGCGACTGTTTTTAATCCGAGCGACGCGTTTGGTGCACCACAAACAATTTGTACTGGATCAGCAAAACCAACATTAACTTTACAGATATGAAGATGATCTGAGTCTGGATGGTCTTGCATTTCTACAATCTCAGCGACAACAAATTTTGGTTGCGAATCATGCACAAGAACATCGCTAAATCCTGATTTTCCAAGCTCTTTGTTCAAGATTTCAACATCATCAGATGATAATTTGACTTGTCCATTTACTGACAAGTCTGTCAGTAATGACTTGGCTTCAAAAATATTCCAAGCGACTGTTGATCCAGTTTCTTCGATAAAGATACGTGCTACTTTTCCCTTACGTTCAAAGTTTACCTTTTCACCTCTATCATTTGCCGTGATAAGCATTAAAACATCGCCGACGTTTGTGTTATATGTTGCAATCATTTTTAAATTTTCCCTTTTAATTTCTTAACAGTGATTATTATAGAATATATTTCTGGATTTATCAATGGTCAGTATTTGACTCCATTTTACCTCAAGAAATCAGTCTTATTTTGCACTTGCTAAGAAAGTATTCACTTCTTCTTTGGTTTTGCGTAATTTATTGACTAGACGAGCTTTTTCTTGTCCATCTTCAATAACAACAAAACTTGGAATTCCCATAATTCCCCACTCGATAGCAAGATCCATGTACTCATCACGGTCTACTTCAACAAATCTAAATTCTGGATTCTCTGTTTCAATTTCTGGCATTTTAGGTTTGATAAAATTACAATCTCCACACCAACCAGCTGTGAAAAAGAAGACTGTTTTTTCTGGGCCTTTGACAAGCTCAGCTAAATTTTCAATATTTTCTGGAATAATCATTCTGTATTTCCTTTCGTATTTTTCAAATGGATTCTAACCATTTTCTAAAGAAGTTCTTCTTTTTTTTCAAAAACTTCTAAAGTTTTGGCATTGATTTCAAAAGCAATAGATTTATCATTACTGACAATTCCCCCTTCAAAAAGGGCACCAGAAGTTGGCTCATCAAAAATCCAAAAAGCATCAATTTTTTTTGTAGAAAAATGTTGTCGGACTCTATCAGTAAGCTCATGAATCATTTCTTCTTCCATGTTTTTATAACCATGATAAGCTGCGTGAGCAACGGCTGCTCCCGCGACAATTCCCAAACCAAACTTTAGTATTTTTTTCATATGGAAATTTTAACATATTTCTTGGTATAATTATAGTGTAAATCATCAAAAGAATTACTGACAGATTTGTCAGTAAATTTTTCAGTATCCCGGAGGAGAAAAATGGAACTATTTGACAAAGTAAAAGCACTGACAGAAATTCAAGCCACTTCTGGTTTTGAAGGTCCTGTTCGCGACTATTTAAAAGCTCGTATGGTTGAGCTAGGCTATCAACCAGAATTTGACGGACTTGGTGGTATTTTTGTGACAAAAGCTTCAAAAGTCGAAAATGCCCCACGAATCATGGTTGCGGCTCACATGGATGAGGTCGGATTTATGGTCAGCTCAATCAAAGCTGACGGAACATTCCGCGTTGTTCCTCTTGGTGGTTGGAACCCCTTAGTTGTTTCTGGTCAACGTTTTACCCTATTTACACGTACAGGTAAAAAGATTCCGGTTGTAACTGGTGGTCTTCCTCCACACCTTCTTCGCGGAACTGGTGTAACTCCTCAAATCCCAGCGATTTCTGATATCATCTTTGATGGTGCATTTGAAAATGCTACTGAAGCTGCCGAATTTGGAATCGCCCAAGGTGATTTAATTATTCCAGAAACAGAAACAATTCTGTCAGCAAATGGGAAAAATATCATTTCTAAAGCTTGGGATAATCGCTATGGTTGCTTAATGATTCTTGAACTTCTTGAATTTTTAGCCGACAAAGAATTACCTGTCACATTAATTATTGGCGCGAATGTTCAAGAGGAAGTCGGACTTCGTGGTGCAAAAGTTTCCACAACCAAATTCAATCCTGATCTATTTTTTGCCGTTGACTGTTCACCAGCAAGCGATACCTTCGGTGACGATAATGGTCGCCTCGGAGAAGGAACAACGCTCCGTTTCTTCGACCCAGGTCATATCATGCTTCCTGGAATGAAGAATTTCTTACTTGACACTGCAGATCATGCCAAAGTTAAAACACAAGTTTACATGGCCAAAGGGGGAACCGATGCAGGTGCCGCTCATTTAGCAAATGGAGGAGTTCCTTCAACAACAATCGGTGTAGTAGCCCGCTATATCCATAGTCATCAAACTATTTTCAACCTTGATGATTTTCTCCAAGCTCAAACTTTCTTGAGAGCGATTATTACTTCACTTAATATTGAAAAAGTAGCAGAAATCAAAAACTACTAATTCTAATAAAAAAACACTAGGAATTTATCCTAGTGTTTTTTTAGTTACTTTTTGATGAGGAAGTCTGACTAAAATTGAAAGAAGGTAAAATTTTCTTCCAACCAGCAGCTATATCACTAGCTGACCCACCTATAGAGAAATCATAGGTAGTAGTAGGTGCTCCTGCTTTAGTAGCCCAGAAGCTAGTCGTTGTTTCTCCGCCAAGGTTGACTTCTTGAGTCTTACCATTTGCTAGTTTAACTGTGACTTTCCCTGGTTTTTCTCCTGTAGAAACCAATACTTTACTTTTAGTAACATTTGGATCAGTATTTGGATCAGTAAATTTTTGTCCAGGGCCAAAAATGTTTGGATCAGCTGCATTAATCGCATTAACCAATTGTGCAATATAAGCTGCATTATTGATATATCCTGAATTACTTGTCATCGGTGAATTATCATCATGTCCAGCCCAACCACCAAGTGTAACTGAAGGCGTTGATAACATCATCCAAACATCTGTATAATCATCCGTTGTCCCCGTTTTACCAGCCCATTGAACATTTGTTGCGAGTGAAGGGTTAATCGTTTGTAAATTTCCATAAAACTTACTTGTTTTTTGAGATTTCACTGCGTCTTGAAGCATTGATTCCATAATTGTTGAAGTTGCTTCTGAATAAACTTGGGTACCACCAGTACTTTTATGCTGATAGATTACATTTCCTGTATCATCTTTGATACTATCAATGATATACCAAGGTTCATATTTTCCACCATTAGCCATCGTTTGATAACCGTTCGTATGTTGAACAACCGTTGGATCAACCCCTCCACCAAGTGGAAGTGATTCTACAGAATAATCCGGTATGTCATAGCCCATCTTCGTCATGTAAGGTTCAACTGATTTTCCTTTATTTAAAATCGTTTTGTAAGTCCAATAAGCAGGAATATTGTAGGAAACATTAAGCGCTTCTGAGAATGGCATCATTGCTGTTCCGGTTGAACCAACGTGTTCAATGTCTTGACCACTTGAATATTTAGCGGGATAATTAGAAAGAACACTTGCAGAGCCCATCAACCCCATGTCGATAGCTGGTCCGTAAGCTAAGATCGGCTTAATTGAGGAACCCGGTGAACGTTTAGTATCAAAGGCATGGTTAACCTGACTTTGTGAAAAATCTAATCCGCCAATAAAGCCATAAATTGCTCCTGTTTTATTATCCATTAACACATTACCTGTTTGAATAATTCCTGTACCATCTTGCATCAAACCATTATAGTTTGTTACTGCACTTTGCATCGCATCATAGACTTTTTGATTAATAGTTGTGGTAACAGTGTATCCACCGTTTTGTAATGATTGTTCGGCTAATTCTTGATAACGTTTTTTTGTACTATCATTTCCTAACTCAGTAGCAGATACCTTATCTCGTTTTATCAAATAATTATAGATGTCAGTAATGGCTTCATTGTAGACAACATTGTATAAGTAACCATGTTCTTGTGATTCAGCAACACCCGGTTGCAAAAACTCTTTTGAAATATCATAAGCTTTATACTTCTTATAGTCTGCTTCTGAAATGTATCCGCCACGATAAAGATAAAATAATACTTCCTTTTGGCGTTCAAGACCATAGCTCATATTTTCTTTTGACTTAAGTGAACCATCAGCTGCATAGGGAGAGTAGACGATTGGACTTTGAGGCAAACCAGCAATGAAGGCTGCCTCAGGTATGGTCAAATCCTTAGCTGACTTACCAAAAATCCCTAATGCTGCCTCCTGTACACCAGCAATATTTTGACCTTTATTGTTCCGGCCAAAAGGTGAAACATTTAGATAATCTGTCAAAATTTGATCTTTAGTCAGATAATTATTAAGTTTGAGTGCATAGACGATTTCACTTGCCTTACGTTGGAATGTAACACTATCTCCCAAAACTTGTTGCTTAATGAGCTGTTGAGTCAGTGTTGAGCCTCCAGAGCTTGTCCCGCCCCCGACTGACCCAATAATTCCACGAATGACGGCCTTAGGAACAACCCCTTTATTTGTTTTAAAACTATCATCTTCGGTTGCAACCAAGGCATTCTTTACATTAGGTGAAATCTCGTCACTTTTGACAGTCACACGAACCAAATCACTAGAAATATCAGAAATTGGTTGACCATTGCTATAATTAATGACAGAAACTCCATGTATATCATTAATTTTTGAAAGCATTTCGGCTTTGGGGGGTATCTTCGTTTGTTCAACCAATCGAGCAAAATAACCCACACCTGTTGCTGCTCCAAAGACGCCTACCAGGACAAAAATCATTCCAAATATTACACTCAAGCCACGTAGTACTTTAAAAGTAATGGACAAACTTGACCTGTCATCACTATCATTATTATTTTTTTTAGGACTTTTCCTTGAAGAGTTACTTTGTTTGTGTCGTTTATTATCCATTTTTTCTTTTAAACGAGCGCGAATCTCCTCTTGCGAGTCAATTGAGTCTTTTTTCATGCCCTTATTATATCAAATTTAAAACAATTTTTCGCCACTTTCAGAATTTTTTTTAATAATTTGTTATAATGTAAAACAGTGCTGTTATTTTTTTACTTTTTAATCCAAAGGGAACAGCTCAATTATTATAGAAAGGATTTTTTTATGAACATTTTTGACGAACTTAAAGCACGTGGTTTGGTTTTCCAAACAACGGACGAAGCTGCGCTTTCCAAAGCGCTGACGGAGGATATGGTTTCCTATTATGTGGGCTATGATCCTACTGCTGATTCCCTTCATTTAGGTAATCTTGTACTCATTTTGACAATGAAACGTCTGCAAATGGCTGGTCACAAACCCTATGCACTTGTTGGTGGTGCAACTGGTTTGATTGGTGACCCTTCTTTTAAAGATTCAGAACGTTCGCTCCAAACAAAAGACACCGTAACAAAATGGTCTGGAAAAATCCGTAGTCAACTTGAGCGTTTCCTAGATTTTGAAAATGGTGAAAACAAGGCAGAAATGACTAATAACTACAACTGGTTTGAAAATCTGACATTTATTGATTTTCTCAGAGATGTAGGTAAACATTTTACTGTAAATTACATGATTTCTAAAGACTCTGTAAAATCACGCATGGAAAGCGGAATTTCTTATACAGAATTTGCTTATCAAATTATGCAAGGTTATGATTTCTACGAATTGAACCAATTGCATAATGTCACTTTACAACTTGGTGGTTCTGACCAATGGGGTAATATGACTGCTGGTACAGAGCTTTTACGTCGTAAGGCTAACAAACAAGGACATGTTATCACTATTCCTTTAATTACAGATTCAACTGGTAAAAAATTCGGGAAATCAGAGGGAAATGCAATTTGGCTTGATGCTGATAAAACCTCTCCTTATGAAATGTACCAGTTTTGGCTTAATGTTGATGATGCAGACGCTGTGAAAATGCTGAAAATTTTCACCTTCCTTTCATTAGAAGAGATTGCTGAAATTGAAGAACAATTTGAGGCTGCTCGTCATGAACGTTTGGCTCAAAAAGTTTTGGCTCGTGAAGTTGTAAGTCTCGTTCATGGAAAAGAAGCTTATGAACAAGCTGTTAAAACTTCTGAAATCTTGTTTGGTGGTGGAGATTTACGTCAATTGGATGCTAAATCAATCCTAACAGGTTTGAAAGCAGCGCCACAACATCAAATCGCTCCTGATGAAGACCTGACTCTAATTGAGCTTTTAATTTCTGCAGGAATTGCTCCTTCAAAGAGACAAGCTCGTGAAGATATTACAAATGGAGCAATTTATATCAACGGAGAAAGAGTACAAGAACTTGATTATGTTCTTACAGATTCCGATAAAATTGAGAATCGTCTGACAGTCATTCGTCGTGGAAAAAAGAAAAACTTTGTTTTGACTTATTAATTATCAAAAATTCCTGCTATAAAATGAGCAGGAATTTTATTTTAGAAAAATTTAAGCGTAGCTCTTTCATTTAATCTACAATATGTTATAATAACTGTACTGAATATGTTTTTAGGTGATCAAAATGATAGATAAAAAATTTGAAGATAAGTTAAAAAACTTGCGTGAGTTGTACATCGATAAAAGACCTGAAGTGTCTCAAAAGCTCGAAGATAGTAAAAAATTTGAAGCTTTTATGGCCCTCTCAGATGAAGAAAAAGAAGAAAAACTTCACGCTAAACTTGAAATGCTTACTGATAAACTCATTAAGCTTGATGAAAAATTAGGAAATGCACTTGCTAACGAAGCAAGTGCTAACGATATTTCTGAGCTTAAATATTATATTGATGCCGTTAAGAATAAAAAATTAATTCTTGAACAAAAACTTGAATTAATCAAAAACGGTGAGTTTGATATTGCTCGTAAAGAACGAGTTAAACGTCAGCTTACAGATCTTGAACTCAAACGTTGTAAAGCGCTGTTAGGTAAAAAAGACTGCTCAAAAATCAATGAAAAAATTGCTTTAAAGAAAAAAGCAATTAACCGTTTGAAATAAATAAGTAGAATATGCACTAGTAGAGCTACCTTTGATAGCTCTACTTTGCACTTTTTAAGCGCTCGTCAATTTTTTTAAAGAAAGGACTCTATGCTCCATACTATTTTTTATGTCATTATTTTCCTTTTGGTATTAGTTTTTTCAAATGTCCTTAATAAAGTTTTCCCAAAACTTGCCCTTCCGCTGATTCAAGTGGTTTTAGGACTTATTTTGGGCTTTTTTGGTGCTGACGAAGTTTTACATGTCGCTCCAGAATTTTTTCTAGGCTTTATTATTGCCCCACTTCTATTTAGAGAAAGTGAAGAAGCTGATGTCAAACATATTTTAAAACATAGTAAAATTATTTTAGTACTTATTTTCCCCCTTGTTTTTATCACAACTCTTGGATTAGGTTTAATTTCTAATTGGATATATGTCGGACTTCCTTTGGCTGCTTGTTTTGCTTTAGGAGCCAGTCTTGCTCCTACCGATGCCGTAGCCGTGGG
This sequence comes from Lactococcus sp., assembly GCF_036648155.1. Taxonomy (NCBI): domain Bacteria; kingdom Bacillati; phylum Bacillota; class Bacilli; order Lactobacillales; family Streptococcaceae; genus Lactococcus; species Lactococcus sp. The sequence goes on from NZ_JAVXIY010000008.1 coordinate 147,926, forward strand.
GGCTTTATCCAAAAACTTCTCCTTTCCACGTAGGGTCATGAGTGTTTTACAGGGTGAAGGGCTTCTCAATGATGCTTCTGGAATTATTTCCTTTCAAATTGCATTAGTCGCACTGGTTACAGGTTATTTTTCTTTTCCAGATGCTACAATGAAATTGGTAATCTCTGCCATTGGTGGGGCTGCTATTGGATTTAGTTTAATTTATATTAAAGGGCTTGTTTTGAGACTTTTAGAAGATGTCGATGCCCGAGATGTCTCAGGATATCTTCTCTTAGAACTTGTGGTCCCTCTTGCCGCCTTTCTCATTTCTGAAGAACTTCATGTTTCTGGAATTATCGCTGCTGTCGTCGCTGGAGTGATGTCAGCCAATGGCCTCAAAAGAACAACTTTATTTGATGCTCAAGTAGAAAAACTTAAAAGTACAATTTGGGACACCTTGACTTTCATTTTAAATTCCTTTGTCTTCTTATTTTTAGGAATTGAACTTTATCAACTTGTTGTTCCACTTTTAGTTGACCCTGTTTATTCTTCAGCTCATCTAATTCTCCTTACCCTCGCTTTGACTGCTGGCTTATTTGCCCTTCGATTCGTCGTCATTGCCTTTTATTACTGGCTTCGTTCGCTTAAACAAAAACAGCCTTTCTCTGCTTATTGGAATGATATTCTTCTTCTTACTTTTGCTGGCTCTAAAGGAACTGTAAGTATCGCAACGATTCTTTTGGTTCCTCGAAGTGTTGATATCCAACCGGTACTAGTCTTTCTAGCAGCTGCCGTAACTGGCTTAAGCTTTTTGGTCGGAATGTTCATTCTCCCTTTCTTTGCAGTCAAAAAAGTCTCTAAAGTTAACAATATCTCTAAAATCGCTATTTTATCCGAGGTTGTTGATGAATTACGTCAGGATATGACAACAGCTAAAAATCCTCAGGGATACGATATTGCAATTGATGCTTATCAAGAAAGGATTCAACAGTTAATTATTGAGCAAGAATCCACCGATATGGCGATTGACTATAATGATTTGCAACTTTTGATTATCCGAATCGAATCTGAAGGTCTTGAAGCTTACTTACGTGAAAATAAAATTTCTATGTATACTTATCGAACTTATCAAAGGTATATTCGCTCATTGGAAACAAGTATTGTCCATTCCCTTGTTTCAAGTATTCAATTTGTTTATGTTATTACTTTGCGTGCCTTTCATTTGCTGGTTTCTCGCTTCTTGCATGTGGATTTTTATTTCAAAAAAACAAAAGCAGCAATGGAAACAACGCGTGATGAAATTACTGAACTATATTTCAATAACACCGAACTTATCTTACAAGCCTTGGACAATTTAAATGGGGTTTTTGATGAACAACTTTTGAATTTCTTACAATCAGAACGTTTGCGAACCTCTGAAATTGTGGCTTCTGGTGGTCATATTTCTCGGATGGTAAATAAAGCTCAGCCTAATAACATTACTGAAATGATGCGTGCCTACTATTTAGAACGTAAAGTTATCTTTGAGCATGAGCTTTCTGGAGCAATTACCGCAAGAGAAGCCAAAGATATGCGACTTAATGTCAATATTCTTGAAGATTATTCATTAGCAAGTAATCATCATACACTACTTTTCGACTTTTTGGAACGTCGAAAAAATAAAAACTAATGATTGAATTAGCATAAAATCAAAAAAAGTTACTGACAGTTTTGTCAGTAACTTTTTATTTTTCAATCTTAATAATCGTTTCTAATTTTATATTTCCTTGAATTGCCCTTGAAATCATACAAGAACTTTCTGCACGTTCTGCCAATTTGATTGCTTTACTTTCATCAGCCCCGGCGGCTAGTTTCATGAAGACATGATAGGTAATTTTTTCATAAGTAAAAATCCCTTTTGTCACATCAACCACGCCTTGTCCCTCTACTTTTAAATGTTCCAAAGGAATTTCATTTCGCTCAAGCATTGCCGCTAAAGTAATTGAGTAACAGGTGCTAGCAGCTCCAAGTAGCATTTCATCCGGATTGGTCCCCACTCCCGGTCCAGCCATTGTCTCAGGAATTGAAATTTTTTCATTAAGTGCCCCAGCTTGCAAGTCACCAATAGAATTTCTCCCACCCACCCAATCAATATGTGAATTAAAAAGATGTTTTACCATTTTTTAGCCTTTCCTTTTACTGACAGCACCTACAGCTACTTACTGAGATTTCTGTCAGTAAATTCAAGAAAAAGTCTGTTCACTGACAGACTTTTATTTAGAATGTTTGAGCTTCTAATTCTACTTTTTTGATAAATTCAGCAAGAAGTTCTTCTGTTTTTTCTGGGTCATAAGCATGTCCTTCAACGGCAATTTGTCTAAAATCGCTACCGATAAAGTTAAAGATTGCTGACATGTAAACTGTCGCAGGGTCTTGTGCTCCATAAACCCCACCATTGGCTTGTAAATGTAAGACTTTTTTGCCATTTGCTAAACCAACTGGTCCTTCAGCGGTATATTTAAATGTTTTACCAGCAACGTTTACAGTATCAACCCATGATTTAAGTTCAGCAGGAATCATCAAATTATACATTGGATTAGCAATGACAACTTTGTCAGCTGACAAAAATTGGTCTGTAAAACCAGCAAAACGAGCCAATTTATCTTTTTGTGATGCTGTAAGTTCTGCATTTTTACCTGCAAACATGGCACTGACTAATTCTGTGTTCAAAGTTGGAATATCAGCACTAAAGACATCTAACTCTTCAATTTCATCTTCTGGATGAGCAGACTTGTAAGATTTGACGAAAGCATCAAGACCTTTGAGTGAAAGTGAATATTCAGCAGTGAGTGGATGACCTTTTACAACAAGAAGTTTAGACATATTTTGTTCCTTTATAGAAATTATTTTTTTATTATAAAATTTATTATAGCAAACTTTTCTAAATTCTCAATATATTTAGTACGTGAAAATTTACACATGTAAACATTTTACTGACAGAATTTCTGTCAGTAAAAAAACAATCATTTTGATTGTTTTTACTTTACTTTTTACGTCCCAACAAGCGGAACAAGCCAAGAATCCAAGTCACTAAAACAAGAAATGTTGAAAAATAGAAAGCTACATGAAAACCGTGCAAGAAGACATCTGGTTGATTTGTCAAATAAGTTGTGACCTTATAGCCCAATTGATTAGACATTGCTGTAAACAGAATTAAAGTGGCTAATGATGTTCCTAAAACAAAAGCCATATTACGGGCAAGAGAATTAACTGACCCAGCAATTCCTAAATATTTCCGTTCAACAGTTTCCATAATTAGCGCATTGTTAGGACTTTGGAAAATTCCCATTGACATTCCTTGAATCAATAAAATCACGACTATAACCCAAGGTTCAGAATGTGGATTAATCAAAAGATAGCCAAGTTGGGACAAAACAATTCCTGAAATACCGACAAAAGTGACAATTTCTTTATCCATCTTATCAGCTGCTGAACCCGCCAAAGGGCTGGCAATCAGCATAGCGACTGGGTAAGCCATCATAATCATTCCAGCCACTCCAGGAGCATAATTTCTAAAATCTTGCAGATAAAATGGTAATAAAATACTTGAAAACATAGCTACGGTAAAATTAAAGAGTGCCATAATAATGCTCATTGAAAACAACTTTGATTTAAAAATTCCTAAATCAAGTAAAGGCTGTGCCACCTTTTTCTCAGTGACAATAAATATTCCAAAGAGAATAAAACCAACAAGTGCGCCAATAATAATCAATGGATTAGTCCAACCCAGTGATTGACCGAAGTTAAGCGACAGAAAAAGTAAAATAACAACAGCTGTCATCAAGGTTCCACCCTTAAAATCAATATCTGACCATTTTCCACTCGTGGTTTCTTTTGGTAAGGCATGATTCCCAAAAATCCAAGCCAAAATTCCGATTGGAACATTAATCCAAAAAATATAATTCCAAGAAGCGACCTGCAAAATCAAACCACCAAGTGCTGGTCCAGCGATTGAACCTACTGAAACAAACATCGCCGAGATTGAAAGTGCTCTGGCTCGACTTTCAATTGGAAAAATTTCTGAAATAATTCCAAAACCAGTTGCCATAAACATTGAAGCCCCAATAGCTTGAACAATTCGCGCAAAAAGTAAAAAACCTAAGCCCCAACCAAAGTTTAAACCAGCCAGTGCTGAGCCTAAAATAAAAATCCCCCAACCAATTCGGGCAATTCGTGATTTCCCAATCAAGTCACCAAGACGACCAAAAATCAAAACAATCGCTGAAATGACAATGAGATAAATTGTCACCACCCATGTGATTTGTGAAGTTGAAACATGAAGTTCCCTTGACATCGTTGGTAGAGCAATGTTGACAATTGAACCATCCAATGTCGACATAAAAGTAAAAATCCCTAAGGCAATCAAAGCCTTTATTCGATCTGACATAAAATCCTTCCCTATAAAATGAGCGCCACAACTTCTTTTAAAATTCCCTAACAATCTTTATATTAAAAGGCTAACTCAAATATTTTTTTCTAAGTTTATAAATAACGTTGGTTATTATATCCTTGTTTCAGTCCTTTGTCAAGTTTAGACTATTAATCGTAGTTTTCGTATCAAATAAAAAACTCTACTTATCAATAACAAGCAGAGTCTTCATATTATAAGAAATCAGCAAATTCTTCTTCTTCGGTTTGGTCCCAATTTTCGCCGACAATCGTTGTAAGCATAATTCCTTTGACTGCACGGTCAACCATTCCTTCAACATCCATTCTCTTTTCATATTGAATACAATTTTCAAGTTTTGGATTTGTTTTTGGAGAAGGTGGGGCAAAGACAGTACAACAATCTTCAAATGGTAGAATTGATAAATTAAAAGTATCGATTTTTTCAGCTATTTCAATAATTTCATTTTTATCCATGGTTACCACTGGTCGAATGACCGGAGTATTAGTCACTTCATTAATGGCAGACATTGAGCCGAGCGTTTGGCTAGCAACTTGTCCCAAAGATTCTCCATTAATAATTACTTTCCCGCCTCGTTCTTCACGAACACGGTCAACCACACGCATCATGAAACGACGCGTAATTGTCATCAAATATGCTTGTGGAGCCTTGGCTTTTATTTCTTCTTGAATCTCGGTAAATGGTACTTCAATAAAGGTAATTGAACCGCCAAAAACGGTTAATTTAGCCGCTAAGTCTTTGGCTTTCTTCAAAGCTCCTGGTGAAGTGTAAGGAGGGCTAGCAAAGTGAACAGCTTCAATCTCAACGCCACGTTTCAACGCTAAGTAACCTGCAACTGGTGAATCAATTCCACCTGAGAGCATCAAATGTCCACGTCCTGCTGTTCCAACTGGCATTCCACCCGCACCTTTGATATCTTCAAAACTAAGGTAAGTCGCATCTTGTCTGATTTCAACGCGCAGTGTGATATCAGGCTTTTTCATTTGTACTTTTGCGTAAGAGAAATTATCAAAAACAACATCTCCTAAAGCAATATTTAATTCTGTTGAATCTAATTCAAAGTTATGGTCAGCTCGTCTGGTAGCAATTTTAAAAGTCTGCCCTTCGCGATAAATCTCTTTAAAAAGTGCTACAACTTCTTCTTTGATAATGGACATTGATTTTTCAACTTTGATTGAAGGTGAAAAATTTTGGATCCCAAAAACTTTTGTTAAACGATTTGAAACTTCGGCATAATCTGCTCCATTAAGTTCAATATGTGCTCTATCTCTTACTGCTGTAATTTTTAATTCAGGCATATCTGCAAGGACTTCGCGGATATTTTTTGCCAAACGATTGATAAAGTAACCACGATTTTTTCCTTTGGTTGAAAGTTCACCATAACGAACCATGATTTCATCATATAATACAGTCATTCTTATTCTCCTACATTCTTTTGCATACTTTTAATCATTAAATACTTCAAAAAATGAATAATTTAACCTAAAAATCCAGTCAAATTTTCTTTATTTAATGAAAAAAAGCACGCAGCGTTCTAATTATAACACAATGTTTCCCTTTTTTTATAGACATTTTTAAAATTATTATCTCATTTCCTAAAGCTCTATTGAGCTTGATATACTCCATTTTAAAAGCAAAATAAAATGCCACTAGATCATTGACCTAGTGGTAATTGTTATCGATGATTCGTTTTTAAATACTTTCAGCAGAATATTTTTCAGAGATAATCTGAAGTAATTTACTTCCCAAAAAAATACAATATCTTATAAAAACGTAAGTAACGATTACAATCGCTATAAAAATTTCTAAATTAGCTAATAATTCTAAATTCAAAAATTGGAAAATACTGAGCTTACTTGTTAAATTTACCGCAGTGGCAGAAATGACAAGAGGGAATGTAAAGGCAGCATAACTAGGGTAAAAGGCACTTCTTAAAAGTTTTGTCAGTAAGCCCAAAGTTATAAAATAGATGGCTTGCGACAAGATAAATAAAAAGATAATGAACATTTTGGATTTTGATTCTACAACAGTGAGATAACCTACTAAGCCCAGTGAACCTGGTGCTGTGATGATTGTAATCAATGGAAGTAAAGATTTGTGCATTTTTCGTAAAATAAAAACTCTGTGCATAACAATAGGAAGAAGGATAAAGTAAAAGAGTAGTGTTATCCAAACCACAACTTTACCCACTTCCAGACCGAAATTTGGTGATGTTGCTGATATTACCCCAATGCCAACAAAAGTGATAAACCAACTCGGATAAACATCATGTATTTTTAGTTCTTTAGGGAGTATATGGAGATAAATAAAATACATCATTAAAATAAGATGCAAGACTAAAGCAGTCCACCAAATTACATTCGCAAGAAGGCTAAAGCCGGATAAACGTTGTAAAAATACGCTTAGTACCATTAAAGACATGGTGAAAGTTGGTGAAACAGAAGCTACGATTGGGTCATTCAAAGCCGAAATTGCGTGCTTCATTGTAAGTCCTACTTTGAGCAAAATCAAAATCATAAGGAACAAGCCTAACATATCGTAAAGGTTTCCTAAAATAGCATAACCTTTACTGTAAAGGAGATTTCCTAAAGATATTAAGCCCAATATTAAGCCGCATATCGGGAGAGGAATTTGTTTTAAAAATGATATAAATTTTGAATAGATCATAAAACTTCTCTTTCTATATTTTTTATTAATTCTCGTTAACCAATTGATTCTATTAATAATATATAATAGTTGAATTAATTTGTAAAATAAATTATTATAATCATATGAATTAAAAAAAATAATTTGTTAATGATATGTTTTAAGGAGAAAATCAGATGTTTTCATTATTTGAGACTTTTATCGTTGTTTATGAAACTAAAAGTTTTACCCTAGCCGGAAAATATTTATTTATTTCACAACCTACTGTAACCGTGAGAATCAAGAAACTTGAAGAAGAATTAAAATCAACATTATTTCTAAGGGGAAAACATCAAGAAATTATCCCGACTGAAGCCGCAATATTATTTTATCCCAAAGCGATTGCCTATCTAAAAAAATGGGAGGAAGACCAAGCGGAGGTACAAAAGAAATCTCTTGCAAAACATCCTTTCAAAATCGGAGTTTCACATAGTGCTGCTTTAAGTATTATGCCAAGAATTTTTAAAGTATTTGAAGATGAGTTGGAACAATTGGATGTAGAAATTAATATGTATGACTCAGAAAAAGTATTTGAATTAGTTGCAAATCATGATTTGCATTTTGGAATCATTGAACGATTACTCATTAGTGATCAAACCGAAACCTTTCCTTTGTTTTTAGATGAGTTGGTCCTTGCTGGAAATACAGATTCAGAAACTTTCTTTACCAGAGAATCTGGTTCAGGAATTGGATATTATATCAAAAGATATCTCAAATCTGCTCCTTCTTCTAGAAGAAACATTGTTCGTATGAATAGTAATGAGATGATTATTTCCCATATCAAAGCTGGTTTAGGTTCTTCTTTGATTTCTAAATCCTTTTTATCTGATGATATCCCTTATCAAGAACTTGGAAGTAATTATCATAGAGAGTTTTTAGGAGTTTCTTTTGATGAAGAAAAAGACCCCGTGATTCAAAAATTAATTAATAAAATAAAAAAAGAAACCGAAATTCGTTAGAAATAATAAAAATAAGAAACAGAAGCAAGCTGCTTCTGCTTTTTTTATTATTTTTTTTAATCATAACGATAAAATAAATTCATTTTACACATTGTAAAAATATAGATAAAATAATAATAGATTTTATAAAGGACATCAGAAAATTACTTTAAAGGGGGACAAGAATTGGCTTTTATAATCATTAGTTTTGTGATTTCTATCATTTTAATTTTATGTACTATGATTAGTTATCTATGGCTTTTTAACAGATAGGCTTTATAAAAATATAGAAAAAATAAATATTGAATAAACCCGAATTGCTAGTTGATTATTTAGCCATGACTTGATACCCGATAGAATATCTTAAAGTCTCTGGTTCCAGTGATTTAGCTGATTTTAACAGTAAAGAATACGCTAAAAGTATCATCTCTAATTTCAATTGAAAACCTTGAGGCGAACGACTTTTACAACGCTCAGCTCCTAGATTTGTCAAAAAAGAGAAAACTCGCTCAATCACTTTTCTACGTTTTGAAAAATTAGGGAAAAGGATTTTCTTTTGCTTCATGTTCTTCCTGACAGGTGTAATCAGATCAATTCCTTTTAATTCCAGCCTATCATGCAGTGACTGACCTAAATATCCCATATCTCCAAGGACTTTTGGTGTCCCAAATTGACTCAACACTTCCTCGGTCATTGAACTATCAGCCATTGAAGCAGGAGTAATTGTGTAGTCTATGACATAGCCTGATTCACTGACTAAAGCATGACATTTACATCCATAGAAGTACTGTCCCTTTGTAGCATTGTAGCCAACATTTGCATAATCTCCAAGCACTTTGCTTCTGAAGTTACGAATAGGCTGACACAAAGGAATGGGGAAGCTGTCAATAATGGATACACTCATTCCTTCAACCTCTTTAAAGACGAGTGCTTGGCGAATGACTTGGATACTCGGTAAGAGGGCATTACAACGGCGGACAAAGCGAGAATATTCTAGGAAATTA
>NZ_JAVXIY010000009.1:0-122156 GCF_036648155.1 Lactococcus sp.
GAATTTGTTGGGTTACTTGATGAATTCGTTGGGTTGCTTGACGAATTTGTTGGGTTACTTGATGAATTCGTTGGGTTGCTTGACGAATTTGTTGGGTTACTTGATGAATTCGTTGGGTTACTTGACGAATTTGTTGGGTTACTTGATGAATTTGTTGGGTTACTTGATGAACCTGTTGGGCTTGATTCCTTAACAGTAATCTTAGCTACACTTGAAACACTCAAGCCAGTTGTTGGGTCTGTATAAGCGTATGTTACGCTATAAACACCTGGTGTTGAAGTATCAACAGTACCACTAACAGTAACATCTTTGATTGTCAATGCTGTTCCAGTAGAACTTGTCCCACCTGTGAAGTTATCTGCTGGAGTCCATGTTGAACCTTTTTCAATCGTCGAATCTTTTGTTGTCAATGTTGGTTTAACAGCATCATAAATAAAGTTAATCACGCCATCTGCATTGGCAACTGTTACGGGTTTGTTAGAAGCATCATTAAGCGTATATCCAGGAATAACTGGAGCGTTAACTGTTTCATCACTGTATTTTTCGTAAGCAATTGCTTTTACATTAGGAATGGCTTTTCCTGTTGAATCAACTGGAACAATCGTTCCTTTGACTGTATTTGTATTGTATTGATAAACAACTGAAGTATAGTCTGTTGTTGTATTTGTTTGACCTGCAAGCGCAGTTGGTGTTACTGTGAATGTTTCAGGGACAAAGACATTATCAAATTGACGTTGCGTTGTTGCGGCAGCTTGTCCTTGATAATAATGGTTAGCTGTTGCAAGATTTGTTGCGATTTGTGAAGATGGGTCTGCTGCTGTGAAGCCAACAGTAACTGTTGCAACCCCAGTTGCAGAAGCATTTGCAACGTCATTCACCAGTTGTCCAACAACATTAGATACTGCTTGAGTTACCCAAGTACTTGTATTGTTGACAATATCAGAAGCACCAGCTGTCACTGAGTTTAAGCCTTGCATTGCGTTAGCCGCAAAACTTCCGACGCCATTGACTACACCATTGACTACACCATTGAAAATTCCGTCAAAGAATGAACCAGTGTCAAGACCTAAATTGTAGTTTGACAGAGCCGCAATCGCATCAATCAATGATTGAGGGATAGTCACGATGGTTTTTAATCCTGCTGAAACGGCTTGAATGTAACCATTGACAACAAGAGCTACTTTATTGGTCAGAGCAGTTAAAGGAGAGTGAGATCCACTATCTGAAACCGTGAAAGTACCATCTGCATTTTGAGTTACATTCGCAAGGAATGCTTCACTGAAAGTACCATCTGAATTAATCAGTTCTGGTGCTTCTTTAGCAAGGGCGGTCATTTGGTCTTGTGAAGCTTGAACATTTGCTGCATATCCATTAAGGGCAGTAGAGAGTGTGTTTATTAGAGCAGAATGTCCCATACCAGATTGAAGGCCTTGTGTAATCCCTCCAACATCAATCCCTAAGATTTGACCAACTGACTGACCAATAATAGGAATCTTACCACCCAAAACTGAATTCAAAGCATCTGTAATTACAGAAGTTCCCCCAGTTAACAAACCATTTAATGAGATATTTGTATCACCAAAGGCTGAGTTTACAGTATTAGTTATCCAGTTTTGTAGGACATCTGTAGGAATCAGTCCATCTGTCGCAGCAGTTATCGTTTGAAGGATACCATTTGAAATAGATGTAACTAGCGTTGATACAATGTTTCCATTCAAAGCTGATCCAAGATTACTTGCAATTCCTTCAATGACATTAGAAATTCCTTGAGCTATACCTGGAATAGGACCTGCAACTGTCACTCCCCATGCTGCAGTGAAGGCTGAATTAAGTGTATCAGTAACGCTAGAATCAACCGTATAGTTGATGTCGACCGTCGCTTGTGATGAAGCAGTAGAATGCAAGTATCCTGGTGTTGAACCAACATTTAAAGCAGAAATAGCATTGTTATTGCTAGCGATAGACGCTTGAATAGCGACCAAATCGTTAGCATAGGAAGCTGCTGTTCCATCATAACCATTAGCTGCATAATAAGATTGATAGAGTGATTGTGCATCGTCATATTGGCTAGACAAAGCGACATTGGCATCAGAATATGAAGCAGCTACTGAAGCTACTGAAGACATATATGATGCAGCTGAGCTCGTTGGTACAAACATAGATTCGGCATCAGAACCAGTAGGGTATCCAGGGACACTTTCAGTGCCAAGGACATAATCTCCACCGGCTGTTTGATAGTAAGCTTCGTTACCATTAACATTGAGTGCGCCATCACCTTTTGAAGCATCGTAGGTTACATTAACGTCTCCGACTTTAAGTCCTGCATTAGTTAAATCAGATGGTGCTTTAACTGTCCAAGTATATGAACCTGTATCAGGGTTTACTACATTCAATGCGCCAGGAACTTGTTGTGTATCTTTGACATCAAAAGAAACTGATGATGATGCATCAGAACCTGCTGTAATCGCTCCGTTTGAGTTCAAGTTAGTGTCTGATGTTTTTGCAACGGCTTCAGATGAACCAGGAACAGCTAAGCTTGCTTGAGCGTCAGAGCCTGTTGCAGTACCAGCAACACCTGCAGAGTTCAAATCTTGAACGGCATGAGAACCATTCGTATTTGTCGCTACTGAATTTTCGGCAACGCCACTATCTGTTTTGAGTTGAGTAGAATTAGAGTTTACTACTGAACCGTCAGTATATGAACTTGGATTTCCCGATAAAGGATTCGAGCTAGCAGAACTAGAAGTTGCTACTGAAGACTGAGCCGAAGATTGAGCTGAGCTAGAAGCTACTACTGAAGATTGGGCCGAAGATTGAGCTGAGCTATAATTCACGTTATTTGCTGAGTTAGCAAGACTTACATTGTTGCTTCCTGCACCAGAAGATCCTGCATCTGAGCCGAGGGAGCCTGTTGCAGTATTATCAGCCCCAACTTGTTGATTAGGTAATAACTGATCAGCTTTTACGCTTGGAGCTGCAAGTGCTCCTCCAGCTACGATTAAAGCTAAAAGTGACGAGGCATAAAGCCATTGTTTTCCTGATTTCCATGTCCGGAAATTTTCATGAACATGAACATCTTCAGGGATTTTCAAATTTCTTTTATTCATTTTTTGTTTGACTCCTATTATAATGAAATAATAATTTTTTATATAACATATTTTAATAATAAATCATTCACTTGTATCATTATCGAGTTCTTCGATAATACTATTTGTGGAATGTATTAGATAAGCTTTCAAACCTCTAGTGTTTGTATCGAGCTTCCTTCTTGTCTTTTTGGCTAAATCTCGGAAATCCTCTAATAGTAACACTTCTTAATTTCATCTTTATTCCTTCCTTCCTTTTAACTAAATCCAACAATTTGCTTCAATAACTTTGTCTTCATCTCTTTTGTGATTGGCAGACGAAACTGAAGGCCTTCTCAGGAATTCAAACAAATTCCTTAGCACGATTATACAACTTTCTTTCTTTTGTTTCAATATATTTCTTTCAGCTTTTTTAGTTTGCAAATAAATAACCGTAGTATTTCTTTGAATACATGATACCTTTAAGGCTTTCCCTACAAGAAGGCTTAGCACACAGTATTTTTTATACTTCGTCCATTTCGTTTTATTACTTTTTGGTTACAAAACGAGTTTTCTACTTAAAATAAAAATAAAAAAAGAACTATTTAATATAATTCTTTCTTTTTTAGAGCTAAAATAAAAAATCTCATCATTAAGATGAGATTTTTTTTATAAATTGGTACCGTTAGAATCAATTACTTGTTTATACCAATCGAACGATTTTTTCTTAAATCTTTTATTCGTTCCATTTCCGCTATCATCTAAGTCAACGTAGATAAAACCATAACGTTTACTCATCTCCCCTGTTGATGCAGAAACTAAGTCAATACAGCCCCAAGGTGTATAACCCATTAGTTCAACACCATCTTCAACTGCTTCACTCATTGATTGAATATGTTTTTTGAGATAGTCAATCCGATAATCATCTTGAATAGTTCCGTCTTCTTCAACTTTATCAATTGCCCCCAAACCATTTTCAACAATGAAGAGAGGAATTTGATAGCGTCCGTACAAATCATTGAGAGCATACCGAAGACCATCAGGATCAACTGCCCAACCCCATTCACTTTCTTTTAAGAAAGGATTTTTTACTCCGCCAAGAACCATATTCCCTGAAGCTTGGACGCCTTCTCCCGTTTTTGATTCAACCGTCGACATGTAATAACTAAACCCTATATAATCAACTGTTCCTTCTGCGATTATCTTAAGATCTTCTTCAGAAATTTCAAGGGCTTCTGAATTTACTCCATGTTTCCGATGAAGTCTATTTGTAAACGCAGGGTAGGCTCCGCGAACTTGGACATCATTACAAAAATAATTAAATTCTTGAATACTTTCTTGTGTCGCCAATTGATTGACTGGATTAGCATCAAAGGAATAAGTTGTTGAATAAATGCTCATGCAACCAATTTTCAAATTTTTATTCAAATCATGACCAAATTTAACTGCTTGAGCACTTGCAACGAATTGATTATGCCAAGCTTTAAATACATTAGTTTTATCATCTCCACCATTAGATGGAACAAGTCCTTGACTTAAGCCTGAAAAGAAAGTCGCCGAGTTAATTTCATTAAACGTCATCCAATATTTTACTTTGTCTTGATAGCGTTCTAAAAGGACTTTTGCAAACCGCACATAAAATTCGATAAGTTCACGATTTTTCCATCCTCCATATGATTTAGCCAAATTAAGTGGCATTTCATAGTGAGAAATTGTAATCACTGGTTCAATTCTATATTTCAAACACTCATCAATCAGTTGATCATAAAAAAGCAAACCTTTTTCATTGGGAGTTGTTTCATCTCCCTTTGGAAAAATTCTTGACCAAGCTACTGAAAAACGATACGCTTTAAAACCCATTTCCGCAAATAATGCAATGTCTTCTTTAAAATGATGATAATGATCAATTCCATCATGATTTGGATAAGTAAAATGTTCAGTATCAATCGTCCAATCAAATTCCGGACTTGCAAGAATTGCCAATCTTTCTTTACCTCCTGGCATTGCATCTGCTACTGAGAGCCCTTTACCATCTATATCATAAGCACCTTCTAATTGGTTTGCTGCCGTTGCTCCACCCCATAAAAAGTCTGTTTTAAATGTCATTTTATAATTTTCCTATCTAATTTTTAAAGTTTTTCATCAATGCTATTTTAAACTGGATTTGCCACTAATTCAGTTGTTTGTGCATTAACTGCAGTTAGTAACACTTCATTTTGATGAATCGTCGATTGATTTGTAACTAGAATATCCATATAATCCTGAGTATTTGTTACAATGATTGGAACTTGAGTACTGTATCCCGCATTTTGAATACGCTCAATATCAAACTTAAGGAGTAAGTCGCCTTTTTTTACACTTTGACCTTGTTTTACAAAGCTTTCAAAGTATTTCCCTTCAAGTTGTACGGTATCTATTCCAATATGAATGAGAAGCTCAGTACCTTCGCTTGAAATTAAACCTACTGCATGTTTAGTCGGGAACAAAATCATAATCATTCCATCAAATGGAGCATGAACTTCACCAAGCGTGGGTTCAATCGCTGCTCCTTTACCCATTACTCCTGCAGAAAAAGCTGCATCTTTAACTTGTGATAGCGGAATAACTTTTCCTTCAAGAGGACTTCCAATTGTTTCTTTATTCGTTTTTTGTTTGTTAAATTTTTTGTCAGGACTTGGATTATCAATAACATCATCTTCAAATCCCACAAGATAGGTCACTACAAAGCCAGCTATAACTGCAACAGCTGATACAATCATCATTTTAATCGCACCTGAAACTTCACCTGTAAGGGTAATATTAGATGTAAAACTGAAGATTCCTAAAGCTCCCATTGTATAGGCTTTAATTCCTAAAGCCATGGCAACAGCTGATAAAATTCCACTTACGATACATGAAATCCAGAATGGACGTTTCTTAGGGAGCGTAATTCCGTAAATTGCTGGTTCTGTTACACCAAACCAACCAGAAATAAAGGCTGGTATTGCTAATTCACGAAGTCGTTTATCTTTTGTTTTCAACATCACTGCTCCAACAGCTCCAGTTTGCGCAAACGATGCAACACTTGCAGCAATTAAAAGCGCAGTTGGTTCTCCTTTTGCTAATGCAATAATTGCAAATGGAACAATTGCCCAATGTAGTCCAAACATGACTAAGACTTGCCAAGCAAACCCTAGCACTAAACCAAAGATAATCGGATTAAATCCTTGTAATGCTAATAAACCTTTACCTAACGCATCTGAAGCAAGGTTCATTACTGGTCCAATAACTAGGAAGCCCAGAGGAATTGAGATAATCGCCGTAAAGAATGGTGTCAAGAAAAGTTTGACTACATCAGGAATAATTTTCTTTAACTGGTGTTCTAAAAAGGCTGCAAATGCTGTAATGGCAATAATTGGCATTACAGATGAACCATAACCAGCTGTTGGTACTGAGAACGGTATCCCAAAGAGGCTTAGCCCACCACTTTCTGCAAATATTTTTGCGACAGTTCCATCTACGAAACCTGGATAAACAAGTGCTGCGGCAATCATCATTCCAACAAACGGTGAACCATTAAATTTTTTCATTGAAGTATAACCAATGAAAATTGGAAGAAATAAGAATAACCCATCACCCATCGCATTAAAAACAGCGTAAGTTGCTGACGATTGAAAACTTTGTCCCAAGGCAAAGGATAAAATTGCATTAACCCCTTTAATCATACCCGCTGCTGCTAAGGGAGCTAAAATTGGTTGGAAAATTCCCGAGATCAATTCTACAAATTGATCAAAAAGATTTCCTTTTTGTGCAGAATCTGCTGGTGAGGTATCAAGTACTCCAAGAACAGCATCAACGTCTGCACGTACTTCTGGTACATGATTCCCAATAACGACTTGGTATTGGCCGCCAGATTGCATTACTGTAACTACACCATCCATCTTTTTCAGGACATCGGTATTTGCTTTTTTCTCATCTCTGAGTTTAAAACGTAACCGTGTAATACAGTTAATCACTGAGATGACATTTTCTTTGCCACCTACATTTGCTACAATGTCTTTTGCAAGAGCTTCATATTTGCCCATTACAAACCTCCAAAATAATATATTTTTTAGAGGTTTCGCCAACTTAATGTCACGATCCAATTGTTACCATAGTTGATGATGACTAAAGTCATCTTAAAAATTAATCTTGTATTTTTTCTAAAATACGTGCGAGATGAACGGTCATATATATTTGTTCATTTTGAGAAACTTCGTATGACCTTGTTTGTTTAAGAAACTCACTGACTTTCTTTGTTCCTATATATGCTCTTGGATATTTTCCCGTTATTAGAAGGAATAAATCTTCATCGGTGCTTTCATCACTTTTTGTATTAGAAAGTATTCTTTCGGTGAAAAATTTAAGGTGAGTAATGAACCTTTGAAAATAAATATCTTGCTCATTAAAGTTTACTTGTAAAGTATACTTTAGAGTTGTTAATATTTCTTCCATTAATTTTGTTAATTCCGTTGCATATTCATGACCACTTCCCAGGGTTCCATTAACAATATGCATAGCTAGAAAACCTGCTTCATCTTCTGGAAGGGAGATGTTAAGCTTTTCTTTGACTTTTTGTAAAGTTTCAAGACAAAGTGCAAATTCTTCTGGAAAAAATCTCTTAATATCCCACAAAAGAAAATTTTTTATCGTTATATTGTCTTTTTCACGAATAATTGCTGCATTCAAATGGTCAGCAAAGGCAACCAAAACGGTATCGGAAATTGTTTTATCGAATTTTGTTTTTGCTTTTGCTAAGGTTAATATCGAAAGTTCTACGATTCCACTTGGAATTTCCGACAATAATTCTGAAAAATTTTGTTGCTCTGAAGTTACCTTCAATGCGAAAATCTTTTCAATTTTTTTATCTTCAACAACTTCACCTGCTTTTTTACCATATCCTAGTCCTAATCCCATAAGAATAGTCTCTTCATCATTAGTATTTTGAGCAATGACAACATTGTTGTTTAAAACTTTTTTGATTTTCACATTTTTCTCCATTTCACAAAAATAGACCTTATCTCCCTATAACTATAGGTCTGATAAGGTCTAGCTTAACTTAATAATCACTATCCAATTTTTGTAACCGTTTTATTTAATAAAAGTATACCATTTGTAAAGTGGACTGTCAAGGATATCTGATTTTATTAATTTTTCAATTCTTTTAAAAATTGATTGCGTTTTCAATAAATTTAATAACATCACTTTCTTTGTTTTCGTGTAAATCCCTAACTATTTTTGAACCAACGATTACTCCTGCTGATACCTTATTAAAACGTTCAACATCTGTTAAAGTTGAAATCCCAAATCCTGTCAAAACAGGAATATCAGTTAATTTAGACAATGTTTCTAAATGATGGTCAAGTTGATTACTATAAGCATTTTCTTTTCCGGTTACTCCATTGATCGCAACGGCATAAATGAATCCTTCGGCATCTACTACAAGTTCTTTCTGACGAGAAATTGGTGTGGTTAATGAAACCAGAGGGACTAAGCAAATATCCTTATCAGTAATAAAAGGTTTAATGTAAGCTTCATGTTCTTTAGGTAAATCAGGAATAATTAGACCTTTTACTGGTGTATTCTTAAGCGCTGCAACAAAATTTTCAATTCCAAACTGATAGATAGGATTAAAATAAGTCATAATGACAAGAGGGACTTCTGTTTCAATTGATTTTAAGCTGTCAAGAATCTTTGATAGTGAAACATTTTTGGCTAAGGCTCGTAAGCCAGCTTGTTCAATGACTGGTCCGTCAGCAACGGGGTCTGAGAAGGGTACACCAATTTCAATGGCAGAACTCCCGGCTTGTTCAAGAAGTTGAATGGTTTCATTGAGCCCTTCTAATCCTCTTTCATGGTCACCTGCCATAATATATGGAACAAAATTATTTTTTTTATTGCTCAATTTTGCTTGTAAAGTTTTCATTATTTCACCTCTTTTTCTGCTTCAAGACGTTCTTTAACTTGAACAACATCTTTATCGCCGCGACCTGATAAGCAAACAATCATTGTTTTTTCTGAACCTAGTTCTTTAGCTAATTTGACCGCATAGGCAATCGCGTGAGAGCTTTCAAGAGCCGGTATGATTCCTTCTGTACGAGATAAGATTTTGAAACCTTCAAGGGCTTCTTCATCAGTAATATCAACATACTTTGCGCGGCCGACCGCATTGAAATAAGAATGTTCAGGTCCAATTCCTGGATAGTCTAAACCAGCAGAAATACTGAAAGCTTCTAGTATTTGTCCATTTTCATCTTGAAGAACATCCATAAGCGTGCCGTGTAGAACTCCTGGACGCCCTTTAGTAATTGTTGCTGCATGGTGTGGAGTATCTATACCATGCCCAGCTGCTTCAACACCATACATCTCTACTGATTCGTCATTAACGAAGGGGTAGAAAAGTCCCATCGAGTTTGAACCGCCCCCAACACAAGCCACTAAAGCATCTGGTAGTTTATTTTCTTTTTCTAAGAATTGGGCACGCGCTTCTTGACCAATGACGGCTTGATAATCACGCACAATTTGTGGGAATGGGTGAGGTCCGAGAACTGAACCCATCACATAATGTGTGTCCTCAACTTGAGCAACCCATGCTCTAAGCGCTGCATTTACCGCATCTTTAAGTACGCGCGAACCATCAGTAACTGAATGGACTTTTGCACCGAGCAATTCCATCCGAAAAACATTAAGTGATTGTCTTTTGACATCTTCTTCACCCATATATATGGTACATTCCATGCCAAAGAGGGCAGCCGCTGTTGCCGTTGCGACTCCATGTTGGCCCGCTCCTGTCTCAGCAATGACTTTGTTTTTTCCCATTTTTTTGGCAAGGAGGACTTGGCCAAGGGCGTTATTTATTTTGTGAGCTCCGGTGTGATTAAGGTCTTCGCGTTTGAGATAGATTTTTGCACCACCAGCATATTCGGTCAAGCGTTTAGCAAAATAAAGTGGGTTTTCTCGTCCAACGTAATCTTTAAGCAATTCTTTTAGTTCAGCTTGAAAGACTGGATCTTTTTTACTGTCTTCATAAGCCACTTCTAATTCTTTTACGGCTGTCATTAAAGTTTCAGGGACAAATTGTCCACCAAATTGTCCATAAAATCCTTGGTTATTGGGTTGATTGTAGGTCATGTATTTCTCCTTTTTGGAAATGTTATTTTTTAGTTGTTTTATTTTTACTGTTCTTCTCGTAAAATTCCATATTTTAATGAATCATGCCATTCTTCTTGCCAAAAGCGGACTTTTCTGATTCGTCCTTCAAGTTGTAAACCACATTTTTCTCCTAATTTCATCATGCCTTGATTTCCTGACCAAGTGGTAAAGCCAAGATGTTGAATTTCTGGATAGTTTTTAAAAAGTTCTTCCATCCATAAAGGGATAACTTTCTGACCAATTCCTTGTCCCCACATTTTGGAGTCATAAATTACAATGCCAAACTCAAGCCATTTTTGTAATTTTCCATCTACCCAGGAGCTAGACAGGCTTCCAATGATTCGATTTTTGAAACTGATAAGTGCAAAATTGGTTTGATTAATCTTTGAAGTCGTCTTTTCTGAAAATTCCTCCCAGCTTAAAACTGAATCTTGAAAATAGGGTCCATTGAAGGCCATCCACTCTAAATCAGCTTGAGGTCCATAGCTGACTTCCCAAAGTTCTAATAAATCTTCTTTTTGAATGGTCCTCAGAATCAAATCTGTTCCAGCTTTTCGGTAGTATTCAAAAGAATTCTTTTGTCCGTCATCTTTCATTATTGTTCCTTTTTTGATAATCAATCAGTTTGTTTAGGATAACTTGGTCTTTGGGTTTTCCGGCTCGCCATGAATCTTTTATTGCTGTTTGATAGATTTTAATTGATTGTTCAAGATTTGGAAACCAGTATCTTTCCTTAGTTACTTGCTTATTTTGTTGAAGTTCATGATAATCAATATCCGCATAACTATCGATTGTTTCAACATTTGCAAAGCCAACATGAAATCTTCCTTTTTCAAATTTATGTTCGTGTAGATCAATGAGTTGATAGCCTAAGTCTTCCATTATCTCGGTTAATTTAGAAAAATTTTCAAAGTCATCTTTCTCTAGCTGAATATCGATATCGTCTGGATTTGTAAAAAAATTTCCAAGTTGGTCAATTGCTAAGCTCCCCATTAAATAAGGACTAATCTGAAACTTATTTAATTTTCGAGTGATTCGTAAAAAATCCGCAAATAATTGTTGTGATGAAGCAAGACTCGCCTTTTGAATAAAACTTTTTATTTTAACTACATCTTTTTTCCCAGCAGTCTCCACTCCTGAGGATACGTCTACCCCAAAAGCATTAGGAAAGTGTTGAATCGCTTCTGCTACATTTTCTGGTGTCAGTCCTCCAGCGATGAAAAATTTGCTGACGGTTTTGTCAGGACTTATGGAATCCCAATCAAAAGTCTGACCACTTCCTCCTTGTGGGCTATCAAATAATAATATGACCTCTTTGTAGAGCCGAAAATCTTGGTCAGGACGCACAGCTTTAATGACAGGAAATGACAGCTGATTGATGTAATTCATATCCTCGTCGCCGTGAAGTTGGACAATGTCCAACTGGGCAATCTGTATGGCTTTTTTGACAAAATCAAGGGATTCATTGACAAAGACTCCTACTTTTTTGACCGTTTTGGGGATGTCCTTTGTCAGCTCTGCTACTTTTTCTGGAGAAACTTGACGCCTTGAGGGACTAAGAATAAAACCAAGATGTGTTGCGCCAGATGCTACTGCCGTATTGACAGCCTCTTTTGTTGATAAGCCACAAATTTTAATGTTCATCATTTTTCCTTTTGATTTTTAAATCTGTCAGTGATTTTGTGAGATTATTTGCTTGCATCAGTGCTGTTCCAACCAAAATTCCATTGAAATTTTCAGCAACTTTTTGTGCCTCTTTTTTACCGAAAATACCTGATTCAGAAATATAAACATTCTCTTCTTTAAAATAAGGAACCAAATCTATTGAGTTTTGTAAATTCACTTCGAAGGTCTTTAGATTACGATTATTGACCCCAATAATTTTAGCAGCAAGTTGATGGGCAATGTCGAGTTCGGCCTTATTATGCGTTTCGACTAGAACTTCAAGTCCTAGTGAAATTGCATAATTGTAGAGTTCCTCTAATTTGTCAAAGTCATTTTCAAAACAAGCGACAATCAATAAAATAACAGTTGCACCAGCATTGACTGCTCGATTAATTTGTTTTTTATCAATGATAAAATCTTTGTTAAGTGTTGGAATTTGAACATTTTTAGATATTTCACGGAGGTATTCAATGTTTCCTTTAAAGAATACAGGGTCAGTTAGAACGGAAATCATGGCGGCCCCAGCTTGTTCATAATTTTGAGCTTGGGCGATAATGTCTACTTCGAGATTGATATCTCCAAGACTTGGCGAAGCTTTTTTTACTTCGGCAATGACTTGAAGTTGGTCAGAATGGTTTTTTAGGTAATCATATATTCTGTAAGTTTGACGAATTGGTTTGGGATTTTCGTCAGGCATTTGAGCTATCTCTTGTTTTTTTTCTGCTAAGATTGTTTCTAAGAATTTTCCTTCTTTTATGTTCATATTTTCTCACTCTTTTCCAGTGTGGCAGACTGCTTCAATGCGATAACCGTCTGGGTCAATGATGAATGCCGCGTAGTAATATTTTTGATTAGAGGGACGATTGCCCGGTCTTCCATTATCTTTCCCACCATTTTCTAAGGCGATTTTGTAAAACTGGTCAACTTCGGCTTTGGTCCTGGCTTGGAAAGCAAAATGAAAAGGGTAAGACTCGCCTTGTTCAAACCAGATATAGCCGTCAGTAGTTTCTCCTGTTTGATAAGTCAGACCCGTTTTACTTTCGTCAATTAAAGAACCGCCAAGCGTTGCTAAAACTGCTGTATAATAAATTTTTGTTCGTGATAAATATTGGACATGAATATCTAAATGGTCAATCATTTTTTTCTCCATATTTGCCAATGACAAACTTGAAATTATTTCGATTTTTCTTTTTAAATGCGAAGTGTGGATTTGCGCTGTCTATGACCAAAACCTTTTTACCTAGCCAAATTCGTAAATAATGAGATTTTACTTTGAGAGATTTACTGACAGAACGGTCAGCAAATTTGAAACGTTCTTCAGTTCCGTCAGTAAATTCAATTTCGATGCTTCTGCCAAAACCAAATTGGTTATTGTCTAAATCAAAACCAATTTCAATGAATATTTTTTCCATCAGTAAATTTTCAGCCAATCTGTTCTGCTTGTAATTCATGCAATTTTTCAAGTGCTGCACCTGAGCTAATAACTTTTCTTGCGAGTTCAATGCCTGATTTGATGGAATCAACTTTGCCATTAGCATAGAATCCCAATCCTGCATTTAAAACAGTTGTTTCTAAAAATGCTGACGGACAATTTTCCAGAACATTTTTCAAAATCTCGGCATTTTCTGGGGCTTCGCCACCGCGAATATCATTGAGCGCGACTTCTGACATGCCAACATCGGCAGCTCTAAACTTGTGCAAAGTCACTTCGCCATTTTCCAAAAGGGCATAATGATTGAGACCAAATGGTGTGGCCTCATCCATCCCTCCTTCGCCTGTAATAACCAATGCTCGCTTACGTCCCAAGCCTTTGAGGACATTTGCAGTCAGCTCGAGCAGGTCAGGACGTGACGTTCCAAGGAGTTGCGTATCAAGTGGAATAGGATTAATCAAAGGGCCTGTCAGGTTCATGATGGTTGGAATTTCAAGCTGTCTGCGCACTGGTGTGAAGTATTTCATGGCTGGATGCAAATTTTGAGCAAAAAGGAAAACTAGACCAACTTTATCAAACACTTGAGCCAATTTTTCTGCGGGGAGATATAGGTTGATTCCCAAAGCTTCAAGAACATCAGCCGAGCCAGATTTACTGGTAATCGAACGGTTGCCGTGTTTTGCCATATTGACACCTCCGGCTGCTAAAACAAAGGCCGCAGTGGTTGAAATATTGAAGCTGAATGAACGGTCGCCGCCTGTTCCGCAATTGTCCATGGCATTGATTAAGTTTGTCGGAATACTGATGGCTGCTTTTTGTAAAGCCCATGCAAGTCCTGTTAATTCGCTGGCGGATTCGCCTTTCATTTTGAGAGCTACTAGAAAACTAGCAATTTGAACGTCGCTCAATTCGCCTTGAATAATTGAATTGGCTAGCATATTCATTTCATTTTCAGTCATATCACGACCTGCCATGACTTTTTCAAGTTCATTTTTCATTTGATTACTCCTTATTCGCTTTTACTTGATTGACAAAATTTTCAATCATGATCATGCCATCCATCGTCCCAATTGATTCGGGATGAAATTGTAAGCCGTAAATCTGTTCTTTTTCATTTTCAACGGCCATAATCTCGCCATCATCCATCGCAAGCGCTGTAATTGCAAAATCTGGTAAGGCAATGGATTCGTCCATGACAATCGAATGATAACGCATGACTAGAAATTTTGAAGCAAGTTTATTAAATAATAAATTTCCTGATGTTTGACGAACTTGCGAATTTTTTCCATGCATAACCTGATGTGCCAAGCGGAGTTTGCCACCAAAAACCTCAACAATAGCTTGAAATCCCAAACAAATACCTAAAATTGGTTTTTTTCCCGCGAATTCTTGTATCATGGCTTCCATTTTGCCCGCGTCTGCTGGCCAACCAGGACCTGGAGAGAAGATTAATGCGTCAGCGACTTGCGCTATTTTCTCTAAATTTTTATCATCATTTCTTACAACGGCTACATCAGTCAAAGCCCCAACATACTGCACCAAGTTGTAAGTAAAACTATCGTAATTATCAATTATTAAAATCATTTTTTCTCCTGTTAGTTGAGTTCAGTGTGCTAGAAAGCTAGGAAATTAGATGAAACGGCATCTGCAATACCTTGCAGAAACGCATTTTCCTTAATTTATAGCTTTCTTTG
Organism: Lactococcus sp.; assembly: GCF_036648155.1. NCBI lineage: Bacteria > Bacillati > Bacillota > Bacilli > Lactobacillales > Streptococcaceae > Lactococcus > Lactococcus sp. The sequence continues at coordinate 15,027 of NZ_JAVXIY010000009.1, forward strand.
CGCGCATACTTCACCTCCTTTTTTACTGACCAACTTTTAGCAGTCCTTGTGCTTTGTTCAATGTTTCTTGATATTCATGCTCAGGGACCGAATCATAAACAATTCCTGCGCCTGCTTGGACGTGCGCCTTCTGGTCTTTTAAGACCATGGTTCGTATAGCAATAGCAAAATCACAATTGCCATTTTTGGTCAGATAACCAATGGCTCCACCATAAATCCCTCGCTTTTGATTTTCAAATTCATAAATGCGTTGATAAGCGCGGTGTTTCGGCGCTCCTGATAAAGTCCCTGCTGGCAAAGTTGCTGACAAGGCGTCCATGGCCGTGAATTCAGAACGAAGCTTGCCTGTGACTTCACTTGTAATGTGCATGACGTAGCGATATTTTTCAACTTTCATGAAAACAGGGACTTCAATTGAGCCATATTCGGAAATTTTTCCAATGTCATTTCGTCCCAAATCAACCAACATTTTGTGCTCAGCAAGTTCTTTTTGATCATTTTCCAGCTCTTCAATCAGAGCTTGGTCTTCAAATTCATTGTCGCCACGTTTTCTTGTTCCAGCAATTGGATTAGTCGAAACTTGATTGCCACGAACCGCAACCAAACGTTCTGGCGAGCTGCCAATGACATGAAAATTGTCGAATTCCATAAAGTACATATATGATGAAGGATTTTCAACACGAAGTTTTCGATAATAATCAAAGGGCTTGTCAGTAAAATCGGCTGTCAACCGTTGTGATAAAACGATTTGAAACATATCACCATTTCTAATCAATTCCTTTGCGGCTGTTACTTTTTCCTCAAAAGTTGCTTGAGTCATATTGCTGACAAAATTCATTTTATTTATTTCTGTCAACTCATTTTCTGCTTCTGTCAGTACCGATAAAGCTTCAATATTTGCTGACAGAGCAGTTACTAACTCTTTTTCTGAACGCTGACTATAAACATTATCCTCAATAAATATCAATTTTTCTTGTTTATGGTCAAAAATCACGGTTGATTCGTATAACATAAAATACATATCTGGGGTCCCAATTGTATCTGTCAGTTCAGGCTGAATCCCTTCAAAAATTCCATAAGTATCAAATCCAGCATAACCAATTGCACCACTCGTAAAGGGCAAATCTAAATTTTCGTCAGTAACTTCTGACTGACAGACCAATTTTTCTAGAAATTCCATTGGATGGTCGTTGCTAATGATTTCGTCATTAATGGTTAAATTTCCATCAGTAAATTTAATATGTTTTACTGGATTTAAGGCAATAATTGAAAAACGTGATTGGTCATTTTCTCTAGGAATGGATTCTAAAATTACTTTATTTTTACCTTTCAGGCGAAGATACACCGAAATTGGCGTCAAAGTATCTGCTGAAATTTCTTTAATTTTTCTCATGTTCTCTCTCTATCTTTTGCTTTGCGGAATTAACTTCCATTGATTATGAAATAAAATTTAAGCTTCGCCATCGTTGATTCATTTTAGAAATCCTTTCAAAAAAATACAAAAAAGCCCGTAGAGTATCAAATACTCTACGGGCGTATTCCACGCGGTGCCACCGTAATTTAAGAGTCCTTAAAAGTATTACAAAAATACTAGAAAATTCTCTTCTTTTCCTCGTCTAACAACAAGTCGCTTGGTATCGGGAGCATCCGTGATTTTTATTGTTTCAAATCAAATTGCGAAAAATAAGACTTTTCGACTTTAAATCAGCCCATTCGCTCTGATGAATTTATCTGCTCGCACAACCGCAGACTTCCTGAAAAAATTCTATGATAGAGTTACTCTTCTGATATTGAAAATAATTGTAAAACTTTTTATGACACTTGTCAAGCCTTTTGAAATTTTTTTTTAGAAAAAAGAAGAAATTAGTGCAAGAATCGCTAAGCCACCTTGCGTAAGAATAATCTTTTTATTACTTGTCAAAGAACCATAGATGACCACTAAAATAATATAAATAAGCAGTAATCTGACAATTTCGAGTGAAGCTGAGGCAAAAAACAAACCATAAAATAGTCCGATAGCAATCAACCCATTGTATACTCCTTGGTTTTTAAAGAGCGTTTGAACAGATTTTCTTTCTAATTCTTTCTTCTCCATCTTAAAAACTCGCCCTGTAGTCTTTGAGCTTGTGGCCACGGTCTCTAAATACATAATATAAAGAAATTCTAAGGCAACTAAAAGTGTCAAAATCATTGTCAAAATTGTCAAATTTTTTCTCCTTATTATTTAAAAGTCGTAATTTTATCAGCGCTCATCCGAACAGATTCATAGCCTTCTTCCACCGCTTTACCAATTGATAAAATCATCACTGGAACATAACGCTCTTTATCCAAATCGAATGCTTCAGCCAATTGATCTTTCTCAAAACCACCAATTGGGTTTGTTTCATAGCCATGTGCTCTAGCAACTAACATCAATTGCATGGCTGCCAAACTAGCATCAATTTTAACGACATCATTCATTTCTTGTTTAGAAAAGCTCTTGTAATAAGGAATAATTGCTCCAATTTGTTGATCTCTTACTTCTTGTGGCATTTTCCCTTCAGCAACAGCTTGGTCATAAATTTCTTCACCTAATTCATAATTGAGCATATCACCAAAAATCAAAATCATCGCTGACGAACTTTCATTTTGACGTGTGTTAAAACGAATCAAAGGTTTCAATTTTGCTTTTGATTCTTCAGTTTCAGCAACGATAAAACGCCAAGGTTGCATATTTACTGACGAAGGGGCCGCAGTTGCTTCTTGAATCATTTCTAACATTTCTTCATGAGAAATCTTATAATTTTCATCATAAAGTCTAACTGATTTTCGACCAAAGGTAATTTCTGTGAAATCATTATTTTTAAAGTTTTTATTCATTTTTTCCTCTTTCATTTTACTAATTTTGTTAATAGTTCTAAAAGTTCTTCTTCTTCAGAATCACTTAATCCAATATTTAAAGTTTGTTCACTTTCATGAACAGAATTATCATGTTCTCTAGCACAACGCTCCAAATCAGCCTTGGCCTCGTCAGTAATTTCAACAAACACTTCACGATTATTGTCTTTATTTCGCTGACGTTTAACAAGATTTTTTTCTTCAAGCAGTTTCAAATGTCTTGTAACCGCAGCACTATCAATCTTCAATTCATTTTGCAGTTGGGTCTGTGAACATCTCCCTTTGCATTTTAAAATCATCATCAGTTGATATCGTGTAATACTAAAACCAGTTGATTTTTCAAATTTTGCTGTCATTTCTTGATTTACAATTTTGAGTTGGTAAAGTAACTGGCTGACTTTTTCAAGATTCATTCTTTCTCCTTTCATTGTTGATTAGTCAATCATTGATTAGTCAATTATAATACTAAAATAATTAAATTACAAATAAAAGAATTCGACAACAAAAAAACTAGGTTTTAACCTAGCATTTTTCCCAGTAAAGCAACTCAAATATAACTAATCTTTCCATATCACGACTCGCATTTTCTTTAAAAAATAATTGCTTTAATGCCTCTAATTCATCATTTGAAATTTCATCTGAGAAATAATCAGAAAAAAATTGTGAACTAATACTTTCTGATAAAAAGAATCGAAATGTTTTACTTTTATATTCCCAATTTAATTCTTCCAACCAGGCTTTATAGAGCAACATTTGAGCTTCTTTATGTTGTTCTTGAGCTGGAAAATATAATTGTTCAACCTGACTGAAAAGATTATCCTCGTCAAAGATTAGACGTAGAATGCCTACATTTCTCTGACTAATCCGATTTAATTCAATCAATGCTTCTTTCGAGTCTAAAGCTGGATTCATGGCAGTAAATACAAAGTCATAAGCATCTTTCTCACTTTGCTCTAAAAATTCAGCCTGCTCTTGATGAATAAAAGCAATTTTACTTGCATCGGCTTTTTTATTTTGAGCAAAATCTAACATTTTAGCTGATAGATCAACGATATTGTACTTGTCAGTAAAATCGGAAAAATGTGGAATATATTTCCCTGTCCCTCCTGCCAAATCTAAAAAATCTCGCGCAGGTAGTAGTTTTTCAGCCAATAGAAATTCACGCAATTCTTGACCAATATTGACTAGACTTTCATTTTGTATTTCTTCGTATTCTTGCGAAAACTCATCCCAATACTTTTCTAATTCCTTAGTACTTTCATCCATATTTCAGCCTCTTTTTCAATAATTATAAGTCCTATCTATAATTATAACAGATGCTTTAGTTAAGCCTAGAACCTTTAACCCAAAATACGACCAATAAAATAATGAATAAAAATTGTCATCAACCCAATAATAATATTTCTGACAATCGCTTTAATCACCAAGCCATCAGAAAGTTTAGCACTAATCATGCCAGTTAAAGCCATCGCAACCATTGTTGCTAAGATCGTCGCTGGAAATTGCCAAACTCCTTTCACTAAAATCATTGTCAGTAAAGGAAAAAGTCCCCCAATGGTGAACGAAATTAATGATGACCAAGCCGCTTGCCAAGGGTTCATATAATGTCCCAAAGTAATATCATATTTTACTGACAGAACGGTTTCTAATGGTTTTAGAGCAAGCAATTCATCAGCAATCTTCATTGAAGTTTCAGAACTAATTCCCTTTTCAATATAAAAATCTTTAACCGCTTCTTTTTGATTTTTAAAATCTTTATTTAGTAATATCTTTTCTTGTTGGACAACTACTTTCTCACTATCAGACTGTGAACTGACACTAGCGTATTCCCCAGATGCCATTGAAAAAGCACCAGAAATTAGATTAGCTAAACTTGCAATCAGTAATGCAAAACTACTCCCTGACGCTGCAGATACGGAAAAAAGTACACCAACCACCGTTAAGATTCCATCATTAGACCCTAAAACTCCCGCACGAACACTATTTAATTTTTCATCTATTGTCATCGTTTGTTTTTTCATCACAATCCTCCTTGTTTAAAAATCAAACCAACCAAATATGTAACTACCATTGTCAAAATTCCGGCTACGATATTTCTAAAAGTTGCATGTTTTTTATCGGCTCCGTTCAAATAAGCTGCAGCATAACCAGTAAAGCCTAAAGCAATTAATACGGCAAAAAAAGTCACCATGCCACTCCAACTTTTAGGTATCAGAGAAATTGCAAGCATGGGCAAAAGTGCCCCCGTCGGAAATGAAACCATTGACGCAATCGCTGCAGCTTTGGCACTTAATTCTTGCCCAATTGTAAATCCATGACGTTCTCTGACCGTTGTTGCTAGTGCATCTTTTTTCATCATTTCATCCGTTGCCGTATGCGCAAGTTCTTTTGAAATTCCGACTGAAGAATATTTCTCATAAACAAAATCAAATTCCTTTTGATAATCATTAGCAAGTGCTATTTTTTGTTCCTGAACAATTTTTTCTTGAGCATCCCTTTGCGAACTGACAGACACATATTCACCCATTGCCATACTTACCGTACCGGCTAAAGTTCCAGCAAAACCTGCCAGTAAGATTGTGCCAATATGTGGAGTTGCTCCGGACACACCAATTACAATGCCAGCAATGGAGATAATACCATCGTTTGCCCCCATAATACTAGCCCTAACAATATTATTTCTTTGAATTAAGTTATTTTTTTCTTTCATTATCTCACCCTTTTAGAATCATTCTAAACTATATTTTAGAATGATTCTAAACAAATGTCAAGTCATTGAAATGATTTTCTGTTGATGATATAATAAAATAAAATAAAATAATAAAGATAGGAGTGCTGATTTTGGAACAAGACTTAAAAGAACTATTACAATCTCATGGTTTAAAAGCTACACCACAGCGTCTCATTGTCTTAGAATACCTGATAAAACATCAAACCCATCCAACGGCTGAGCAGATTCACGAAGACTTAGAAAACATTAGCTTGGCCACGGTTTATAATACACTTGATAAATTAGTCGATAGTGAACTTGTTATTGCTATCAATGATGGAAGTAAGAGGAGGTATGATTATTACGGTGAACCTCATTATCACGTTGTCAATAAAACCACTGGTGAGATAATGAATGTTGATAATTTTGATTTTCGACCTCTCATCGAAGCGGCAAGAAAAGCAAGTGGTCTCAATATTACTGGCTACAAAGTAGAAATTTATGGTGTTGAAGATTAATAAAAAAAATACTGATCAAGATGATTAGTATTTTTTTTATTCTTTTATACCATTTCCAGTGAATATTTTACTCTCGCATGTAATTTATATATAATAAATATAAGGACTATAAAATACTGAAATGTGAGGTTAAAATGACAAATAAAAAGAAAACCAATAATTGGTACATTTATGACTAAATATAAAGGAATAATTTACGCTTCTTTGGGTGCCTCTTTTTTTGGTATTAGTAGTATTATTGCCGGAATTTTATTTAATCGTTGCTCCATAGAACCAGGTTGGTTAGTAACCACACGTATGCTTTTTTCTGGCTTATTATTATTAGCTTGGTTGGCTTTAAGAAAAAATAATATTTTTAGCGTCTGGACTTCTCTTAAATCAAGTCTAAGGATTATTGCTTTTGGAATTTTTGGTGTACTGTTTGCTCAAACTTCCTTCTTATTATCTGTTTTTTATGGAAATGCAGCCATCGCCACCATTTTACAATCTTTGGGACCCTCAATAATCATTATTATTTTGGCCATCAAAAGTAAAGCTATTCCACGAGGACTAGATATTATCGCCATTTTCCTTTCTTTAATTGGCGTTTTCCTCTTAGTCACTAACGGCAATCTAGGAGAGCTCAGTTTTTCTGCTTCTGCTCTTGTTTGGGGCCTCTTATCAGCGCTCGGCGTTTGTGCTTACACACTCATTCCTTGCCCACTCATTAAAGAACATTCTCCACTAAATGTCGTCGCTTGGGCTTTATTAATTGGTGGCCTTATTTCCAATTTCCTTCACCCCGTAACAAATTTACCTGCAAACTTTGACCAAGTTGATTTACTTCTTGTCAGTCTAATTGTTATTGTTGGAACACTCTTAGCCTATTCTCTCTATATCAACAGTCTCAAATACATAGAGCCACATATCGTTGGGATGTTGGGAATGCTTGAACCGGTGACAGCGATACTCATCTCTACTTTATTTCTTGGTATTTCTTTTTTAAGTTTCCAAAAAATTGGAATTGTTGTCGTCTTTTTATCCTTATTCCTTATTAATTTTCCAACGAAGAAAAAATAAAAGGCAAAGAGTCTATTAATTACTCTTTGTCTTTTATTTATCTTATTTGAAAATGTCTCTTATTTCTGGTTTAACTTGTGTTGTTCCTGAAATAAAGTGGATACTTTCAGTTCCTGCTTCTGCTGCCGTTTGATAATACCAGATTTTCCATCTTAAAAAGGCCAAATTCATTTCTAAAACTTTTATTTTTTCTTCAAGTTGCTCTTCATGGGTTTCCATAAAGTCTAAACGTTCATCAAGTGTGGAGTCCCCCTCCATACACCAATCAATAAATTGGGCGATATCCTTAATCGGAATTCCTGATTTTTTTAGACAATCAATCACTTCAATAAAACCAAGGTCATCGTCGGTGAATTCCCTTCGTCCAGATTTATTTCGCTTGGCAAATGGTAGCAAACCTTCTTTTTCATAATAACGTACAGCATCATTAGAAACATTCAATTTACGTGAAATATCACCAATTGTATATTTTGTCATTCTTTCTCCTTGACATGGAGTTAACTCCATGTTGTATAATCAGTATATCAAAAAAATACTCTTAAGGAGAAATAAAATGTCTAAACCACTTATTGTTATAACAGGAGCAAGTTCAGGCTTCGGTGCCGAAATCGCAAAACTCTTTAATGCTGACGGATTCCCAATGTTGCTTTTAGGGCGTCGCACTGATAAAATTAAAGCTTTGCCTCTTGATTTTACAAATGTTCTTGTGGAATCTGTAGATGTCACAGATAAAAAATCTTTTGAAATTGCTATTTCTAAAGCTGAGGAAAAATATGGCAAAACTGACCTTTTGGTCAACAATGCAGGTGTCATGTTGCTAGGAAACGTCCTAAATCAAGATCCAGCAGAGTGGAAACAAATGATGGATACTAATGTTTTAGGTGTTCTCAATGGAATGCAAATTGTTCTTCCACAAATGGTTGAACGTCAAGGAGGAACAGTGATTAATATGTCCTCACTTGCTGGTAAAAAAACTTTTACTAATCACGCCGCTTATGTCGCTTCAAAATTTGGTGTCCATGGTTTAAGTGAAACTGTCAGAGAAGAAGTTTCTGCTAAAAATGTTCGAATTTCACTTGTTGCACCTGGTGCTGCCGAAACAGAATTATTGACACATGTTACTGACGAAAGTGCCCTAAATGATTATAATCTTTGGAAAGAATCAATGGGTGGTACAACACTTGCTCCTGAAAGAGTTGCACAAACCGTGAAATTCATTTATGATATGCCTCAAACGGTTAACATCAGAGAAATTGATATTGCGGCAACCAATCAAAATGCTTAAGTTATAAAATTTATTGAAATAAAAAAAGGCTAATCATTAAGTTAGTCTTTTTTTATTTCTTATAAGTTATTATCTATTTTTTCTAAAAGCCTTAAGAATTCAGCTTGTTCTTTTTCAGTCAAAGTACCAATCAATTTACTTTCAGAGGCTTCAAATATTTGATTAATTTGATTAATAATTTTAAGTCCTTTGGGTAAAATATAGATATTTTTTTGACGTTCATTATCTTTAGGAATTCGTCGTTCGATATATCCTTTTTTTTCCAAGCCTTGGAGCATACTTGTAATACTTGCTCCTCGTCTATTGAATACCTCTGCTAAATCTTTTTGAATTAAGCCCTTATCTTGGTTCTCTGCAATATAAGCGATGACCCTAGCTTGTTGATGATTAACTTCTAAATCTTTCATCATTTGACTAGAAGCCATCATTGATTTTTGTGAGATAGAACGAATTAAATTGGAATAAATTGTATTGGCCATTCTGGTCTCCTTTTTTATTTACTAGTTCTTAACTCTTAGTATAATGGTCTTTTATCTAATTGTCAATTCAAAACAATTAGAATTCTAATAGTTAGTTCTTGACTTTTTCCTTTTTTTACTTTATGATGAACACTGTTAGTTAGAGTTCTAACTATTAATTTTAAAAGGAGAATCAGATGTCTGAAAATTTAACAAGAGAATGGATTAATTTCTCAGACCAAATGCCTTTTGATAAAAATTATCTATCAAAAAGTTTTAATATCCCTGAAGAATTTTTATCCTATGCAACAGATAAAGATGAAAGTGCTCGAATCGAAATGGATGATGAAACTAAGAGTTTGCTCATCATTTTTGATATTCCTTTTGAGGACCAAACGGACGTTGCCTACTACTCTTCTGGTCCCATGAGTTTTATCGTAACCAAAGAGGTGATTATCACAAATGTAGCAGACAAAAAGATGGCAACTATTCTAAAGAATTCAAAACTGGTGAATCATTTAAATCCAAAATATAAAACTTCTTTTGTCCTTCATTTCATGTTAGCCATTGCCAAGCTTTATGTCGATAGAATTAGAATCCTTAATCGTAAACGAATACTGATTGAACAAGCACTTGGTAAGACACCCAAAAATGAAGACCTGATTAATTTAATGAAAACTGAACGAAGTCTTATTTATTTCATTATGTCCTTAAAATCAAACTCATTGGTTATAAATAAAATTAAAAGTGGTAAATATTTAAAACTTTATGATGAAGAAAAGGAACTTCTTGATGATTTAATGATTGAAGTTGACCAAGCTTTTGACATGTCTAACATTTCAAATAAGATATTGAATGAGATGACCGATTCTTATGACTCTATCATCAATAATAACACGAATAGCGTCATGAAGTTTTTGACATCCTATTCTACTATTTTAACCATCCCTACCATCATTTTTAGTTTTTATGGCATGAATGTTCCTCTACCATTAACAAATTTATCAAAAGTCTCTTGGGAAATCATTTGTTTGCTAGCCCTTCTCTTATCAGTCTTACTGACCCTCTTTTTTGTTAAAAAAGATTATTTCTCTAAAAGATAGTTTTATGTTGACAAAATAAAAAATAAGTATTAATATATACAAACAGTTAGATATCTAACTTTTAGTTGTCTATCATTTATTTCAGAAAGAAGAAAAAAATGAGTAAAAAATCCAACTCTTATTATCTCAAGGAAGCTCCCATCAGAAAAGCAATTGCTCACTTATCAATTCCCATGATGATTGGAATTTCCGCAACTACAATCTATAACTTAATCAATGCCTACTTTATCGGCCTTGTCCATGACACCAATATGATGTCAACAATTACTCTAGGTTTAACAATAACCATTGTTTTTATGGCCATCGGAAACCTTTTTGGCGTCGGTGGTGGAACCTTCATTACTCGCTTGCTAGGTTCTGGCGATAAAGAAAAAGGAAAGAAAATCGCTGGTTACTCATTTTATATGAGTCTAATCATCGGTTTGCTTATTGGTCTTGTTTCACTTTTCTTGTTAAGTCCAATCGCTCATATTTTAGGAGCAGACGCCGCAACTCTTACTTATACTAAAGAATATGCTGCAGTTTTATTAGGTGGTGGTTTTAGTATGATTTTAAACTATGGATTGGAACAATTAGTTCGGGCGGAAGGTGCCTCAAAAGAATCAATGTACGGTATGTTCGTTGGAGTAGCGACTAGTATTGTCTTAGATGCACTCTTTATCTTAGTTTTAAATCTTCATGTCATTGGTGCCGGACTTTCAATGGTAATCGCAAATCTAGCCTCTACTGCTTATTATGTCTGGTTTTTAGAAAATAAAAGTGAATCTCTCAAAGGATTTTTGAAACATTTTAAAATCAGCTTAAAAGACCAATTTGAAATCTATAAAATTGGGATTGCGGAAGTTTTTAAATCAGCCTTTATGATTGTCACAACCCTCCTATTAAACCACTTCTCCGTTGAATATGGAGACAATGTTCTTGCTAGTTTTGGTATCGCCCTTAGAATTACTCAACTACCTGAATTTTTGACCATGGGTCTCTTTTTAGGAGCTATTCCACTTTTTGCCTATAGTTTTGCTTCTAAAAACACCCAACGCTTAAAAGAAGCTCTCAAAGAATTATCTATTTGGATTGGTGGAATATCTATCCTCTTTGCTCTCATTGTCTATCTATTTAGAGTTCCGGTCATGCAACTCTTTACCGATGATAGTGCGGTAATAAAAGTTGGATTAATCGTGCTCGCCGCACAACTTGTATCGTCCGTCTTTAATGGTTTCTCTGGTTTATTTACTGGTATTTTTGAAGCCTCTGGTCTAGGTGCCCAAACCGGCATAATGGCTACTATCCAAGGAATTCTTTATATTCCAATCGTCATTATCCTACATCAGTTCTATGGTTTAACTGGACTGATTTGGTCAATGACCCTAACAGAAGGAATTGCCTTTGTAGCTGGTCTCATCATGCTTATTCCTTATCTATTAAAATTAAACAATGGTAAACTAATGGAGAATCAACCTGAATTAGCCGTTGCTGAATAAGATATAAAAAACGAGGAACTTTGTAGAACCTCGTTTTTTTATCTTAAATCATCCCACTATTAATTAAATCAGAATGATTTCTTCCCAAATAAGTTTCTTTTATTTCTCCAAAATGAAGCACGATTTTCTGCAAAACCACATCTGGACTTTTAGCATAAAATAGCAGACGATGTTTACCTTGCTCCAACTTGGCAACAGATAAACTCCTGATGATTCGTTCAGCTTGCCAATTTCCCAATTCTCCCTTATAATTTCCATTAAAATTGATTTCTACTTCTGTCCCATCATCAATTTGATAACCATAAATTAGCCCACTATTATTCCAATTTAAACTTGGCGAGAGAAAAACTTCAACTTGAAATTCTCCCGAAGATGATGCCTCAAAATCATAGCAAACAAAATTTTGTTTACTTGGAATAATATTATTCGGAAGAGGGGTAATTGCTGAGAAAGTTTTTCCCATATCAGCTATCTCTGTCCAAACAACTTCTCCTTGAGATTTTTCATTAAAATCAGCTGATTCAATAACTATTGAGTGGGCTACTTCTTTAGAGATATTTATTTCTAATTTAAGACGATGAATCTCTGGCATGATTTGGTACTCTGGTTCTTGCCAGTCATGGTAACCAATATGAGTTTGACTCATCATATGTTCCCATTTCCCATTATTTAAAGAATGATAGTGTGAAGTTAATTCAGCATCACGTTTAAAACACCACTCCACTTTATCTGCTGCTTGATTCACTATTTTGGTATCGTTAGACTTCCAGTTTATGGCTTGAGCATAATACATTTCATAAAGATTGACAGTTGCAACAAGTGGAAAATAGATTAATTGTTCATAGACTTGCCGATATTCCTCTGGCATCAATACATAAAGCTGACCAGCTTGATTTGATAAATCCCGATAGTTTGCAAGAACTCGCTCAAACTCATAGTCAATTTCTAAACTAAATGTATCTTTATCGAGTAATTCAGGGCTTATTGTCATATTTAATTTACTATAAGCGGCAAGAAGTTTACTTGCATCATTGATATAATTTCCTCCAAGTTGTTTTTCTACCCAGTTTTTAGTGTAGCCTTCCATTTCCTCAAGTGATTGCTCAGGATTCCACGCCAAGTCCATAAAATAAGAAAGAGGATATTCTTGACCTTTCAAATCTCCAACATTCACTACCCAAAGTTTTCTAACTCCATAGTTATAAGCTAAAGTCATTTGTTCCCATGTTCTTTGAATTTGAGAAACATTAATCCATTTACTATTTCGTGGTCCACCAACATAATCATAATGATAGTAAATTCCAAAGCCACCTTTTCTATCTCGATTTTCTAAACTTGGAAGTTTACGAAGATTACCCCAATTATCATCACATAAAAGTAAGATGACATCATCTGGCACGCGCATTCCTTTATCATAATAATCTTGAACTTCCTTATAAAGCGCCCAAATCTGTGGTGTCTCTTTAGCAGAACGCCCTGTCACTTCGGAAATAATTTTCCTTTGCTTATTGATAATTTGCTCTAAAAGAGCAATATTTTCTCCCTCTCCCATTGCTTCATCTCCATTACCACGCATTCCAAGGGTAAAAATATCTTCAGTCTGATAAGAACGCTCAATTCCTTGTCGAAAATATTTATCTAATCCCTCCTGATTACTTTCGTAATCCCATTCTCCATTACCATATTGTTCATGATTACGAATCCATTCTTGGTGATTACGGCCCATTAGTTCATGGTGTGAGGTTCCAATAATGACTCCCATCTTTTGGGCTAATTTAGAATTCTCTGGGTCATCAGCATAAAAGGCTGAACCCCACATGGCAGGCCAAATGAAATTTCCTTTTAAACGAAGTAGCAAATCAAATAATTTTTCATAATAAAGGTGATTAAAAGGATTCATTTTTTCGCCTTTTTCATTCATTAAATGTCCAAAATGCTTAGTCGCCCAATTTCCTGCAGCTGGCCACTCATCATTGATAAAAAAACCACGCATTTCTACTTTTGGGGCATCAATCAAAAAGAAAGGCTCATTTAGGTAAAGCTCCGCTTGCTTTTTAATTGGCACATCCATCCAGTAATGCCACGGTGAAACACCAATCTGACTTAAAAATTCATAAATCGCATAAATCGTTCCTCTTCTATCATTACCAATCAATTGAAGTTTCCCTTCATAAATGGTGATAATATATTGCTCTTTTTTATTTAGTGTCTCTCTTAAGAGCTCATAATTTTTTTGCGATTTTGCTAATGAAGTATCAATTGTTGCAACAATAATCTTAGAATTTTGGCTCTCAGTTGCAAGAATTGCTTCTTCGCCTAAAACATTCGTTAAATCATTTTTTAGATTTATTAAAGCATACTTAGTTATTGCATCATCATCTTTTTTATCATAAGTAATCTTTACAACTCCGCTAATAAGCATTGAAGTTTTTGTTTGACTAACAATTTGGCTTTTCATAGATAATAATTTCTCCTATTTTTTAGACTTCTGTACTACTTTTACCTTCCTGCGTATAATTTTTCCAGACCCAATCTAGCATTTTAGTTGATTCGTAGCAGATAAGATAAAGATAAGTGCTGCTTAAAACGAAAATCAAAAAACCACTCACAAAAAACATGATTCCTAATAATCCTAGGCTTAATATAATAACTTTAATGATCGAACTTGGAAAAGCCATTGTCCAAACCAGACTGATTTTAAACATATCTCGTATTCTAAATCTGAACTTAATATTAATCAATCCAACAAAAACTGTGAAGACTAATAAAACAAGGAGTAATAAGATAAAGAACCACGAAAATATCGGAGTCGAAGATTTTTGCATTGAGGCAATATCAATCAGAATGATTGAAGCAGCTAGAATCACTGGAATTCCAATTTTTAGAGCATCTAAAAATAATTTTCTATATTGCTTCCAAAAATATATCCCTAAATGTTTTACATCTTGACTTTCTAAAATATAAAGAGTTGCTGAGCTTAAAGCCGCTAATGCTGGGGCCACTAGAAAAAATAAAGGGGTCATGAAAATAAAATTTCCAATCTCATATTTAACAAACAAAAATGAGAGAGGGATTGGAAAAATAGAAATTACAAACATTAATTGTAAAAATACGATATGCCCAATTTGTCCAGCTAGTTTATAATAAACCGATTCGGTAACATCTTTTTTAGGATTCATCTTGCTTTCCTTTACATCCAGAATATTTTTTAAGAAAGTCTTTAATCAAAAATGATTAAAGACTGTCCTAAAAAATTAAGCCATTGAAGTTTCCTTCTGGCTTAATTGTCTAATGATACTTATTTTGCCGCCTTATAGGCTTTATTAACCATATCAATAAGTTTTGCCGAATTCTTAGCTTGCACATCTTTCACATAAGAACTCCATTGAGACATTGGACGTTGCCCACTCACAAAAGCTTGTGTTTGAGCGGTAACGAAGTCTTTCAAAGGCGTATCAAGTAAAGAAAATTGTTCAAGGTCTGTTGAACTCATTGGATAAACAGGTGCAGTTGCAACAATTTTTGCATTCTTATCCATTGCTTGTGAAAATTCTTTAGTTACATCATTATATTGAGAGTAAATCAAAGCTTTTGAACCAGAGCCAACAGCATAGAAGACACCATTACGGAAACCAAAATCTTTTTGCAGGTCTTTTGTACCACTTGGGTTCAAGCCTAAGGTATTAACATCTTTTGCCAAAGTGTAAGTGTCTCCAGATTTAGTATAAGTTGTACCTTCAACTCCCCAGCGCGCAAAGGTTTGTCCAGAGTCTGAATAAAGTAACCAGTCAATAAATTGGAGGGTGGCAAGGAAGTGGTCGCTATCTTTCAATTTAGAAGATAACATCATGCCAGCAACGGCTGCAATCCGGTTATCTTGAACCATCAAACCATTTTGTCCAGCAGGAACTGTCATCATTGCTACTTTTTCATCTGGGTGTTTTGCTTGTAAGTTCTTTTGTAAAGTTGTAAATTCAGAACCATTTGTACCAATGACGAAGGATTGTCCATTGATGAATTTTGCTGTTGCCGTATCATCTGTTTGTGTTAATGATTCTTTATCCATCAATCCCTTTTGGACTAAATTACTATAGTAACTTACAAATTTTTTATAATCTGGTGTAGTACCAGTAAAGACAAATTTGTTATCGCCTTTGTCATAAGTTGCATTTGAATAACCCCAACCAGCACTAGTATTAAACTGCGGTGCAACAATATTTGGAATGGCATTGAACTGCCAACGGTCTGAATATGGTGTTACACTTGGATATTTTTCTTTGAGTGTTGCAAGTGCCTTTGTAAATTCATCCAAAGTTGTTGGGGCTTTGATACCAGCTTTTTCAAAAATGTCTGAACGATAGGCAAAAGTATAATCGTAAGTTGGAACTTCACCAATTTGAGGTAAGATATAAACTTTGCCATCTTTTTGCTTATGAGAATTAAATAAGTCAGTTAATTTCCATTCTTTTAAGCGTGCAGAAAGATTGGGCATATATTTTAGATAATCTGATACAGGGAGGATTTGTCCTCCTGCGACAAATTGTGTTTCTTCGCCAGGGGCTACTGCTGTTACGATGTCTGGCGTTTGACCAGCCGCAATCAAAGTTGAGCGTTTTTGTTGATAATCAGATAAAGGAATGTCTGTTCTTTTAAAAGTAACGTTCTGATTTTTCTCTAGTTCAGTCCACAACATCCAACTGTTTTTAACTGGATAATTAGGGGAATCACGATACATCATTGAAAGATTTAATGCCGAAGTTGCTTTAAAAGTTTCATCAGCTTTGAAATTTTTCATATAGCCTTTTTGGCTTGACATATTAATCGCACCAGCTTTTGCATTTGATGTTGATTTACTGTTCGATGAACAAGCGACCAACATCACTGAAGCGCCAATCACTGCCGCTCCAACCAATAAATTTTTCCAAGATTTCATTCTTGTGCTCCTCGTATAATATAATTTATATAATTTGAACTAAAACTTCTCAGTTTTAATTCAAGAAACTAACTCACTTAACCTTTAACAGAACCAATCATGATTCCATTAACAAAATATTTTTGACAAAATGGATAAACGATTAGTACAGGTAATACTGTTAAGACCATGGTTACTGCCTTAATGTTTGAACTTACCTGACTCTGTTCATCGGCACTTTGCGCCTCGGCACCCGTTGCTCCTTTGACTAGATTTCGTAGATATACTGAAACCGGAAAGAGATTCTTGTTATCCATGTAGAGGAAAGCTCCAAACCAAGCATTCCATGCTCCAACCGCATAGAATAAGACCATTGTTGCCAATATTGGTTTAGATAATGGCAAGATGATTCGCATCAAAATTTGAAATGGAGTTGCTCCATCAATAATCGCTGCTTCTTCTAATGCATCTGGCATTGATTCAAAGAAAGACTTCATAATCAACATATTGAAAATAGAAAGTGCTCCTGGTACTGTGACTGCCCACATCGTATTCATCCAACCTAATGATTTAATCAATAAGTAGTTTGGAATCAATCCTCCAGCAAAGAACATAGTGAAAACAGAAAGTCCAATGAAAAATTTACGCCCTGGAAGATATTTTTTTGAGGTGACATAAGCAAGTGTCGTTGTCAAAAATAAAGAAATTGCTGTTCCAACAACTGTATAAATAATGGTGTTTTTATAATTAATCCAGAAAATAGGGTCGCTCATAACGTATTTATAGGTTTCTAAATTAAAACCAACGGGTGTTAGAACAACATTTCCTGCTGTGATTGCATTTTCACTTGAAAATGACTGAACGACAACATTCCAAAAGGGATAGACTGTTGCAATGACAATCAAAATCAAAATAATTGCATTGATCACTTTGAAAATTTTATAACCGATACTATCTTTCATTTTATCCTCCTTACCATAATGAAGTCTTGGTAATCTTCGCAGAAATTCTGTTAGAACCCAGTACTAGAACTAAACCAATAATCGCTTCAAAAATACCAATCGCTGTCGCATAAGAAAAGTTTGACGAAAGTATCCCTACTCGATAGAGGTAAGTTGAAACAACATCTCCTGTTGAGTAAACCAACGGATTTTGAAGGAGGAGAACTTTTTCAAAACCAACTCCTAAAACAGAACCAACATTTAGAACGAGCATCGTGATAATTGTGGGTAAAATTCCGGGCAAGGTGACATGGAGCATTTGTTGCCAACGATTGGCTCCATCCATCTTAGCAGCTTCATAAAGCGTATCATCAATATTTGTCAATGCTGCCAAATACAGAATTGAACCCCAACCTAAGGTTTGCCATACTTGCGAAATGACATAAATCGGTTGGAACCATTTCGGGTCTTGCATAAAAAGAATACGAGTTCCACCAAAGAAATGAATGGCGTTATTAATAAAACCATTGCTTGAGGTAAAATCTAAAATCATTCCCGCAATAATGACAATTGATAAAAAATAGGGAAGATAAGAGGCTGTTTGAATGAACTTTTTAAAGATTCTGTTTTTAACTTCATTCAGTAAAAGAGCGAAGATAATAGGTAAGGGGAAGGTAAAAATCAATGTCCAAATCCCAATAGAAAGTGTGTTAAGAAAAACTTGCCAAAAGGTTGCATCTCCAATAAACATCTGGAAATACCGAAGTCCAACCCAATCCTGTCCAAAGACAGAACCTCCCGGTAAATAAGTTCTAAAAGCAATCACATTCCCAAGCATCGGAATATAGCGAAAAACTAAAAGATAGACTGTTGGGATAGCCACAATTAAATATAGCTGCCAATATTTTTTAATAGATTTCATATTAAAAATTTTCCTTCTAAGGAGATGAAGCATCTCTAGGTTAGTTCAAAACTTTCATTTTCTAAAGATAAATTATTTTTTCATCCCTGTATTTATTACAAAACTAATATATAAGTTTTTGCGTTAACAGAATTATAGCGCTTCCATTTTTGTTTTTTTACCTAATATTACGATACCCTTTAGGAAATGTTGTCTATGTTACCTCTAATGTACTTACCTAACTATCTTGCATGTTCTTGATAGCAAAAAGCGCCAGTTTAAACTAACGCTTCTTGTTTTTAATAACAAAAAAACTGATAACAGTCAGTTGCTATCAGTTTTTTATTCTATTGCCACTCAACAGTTGCTGGTGGTTTGCTCGTAATATCGTAGACGATGCGATTGACGTGGTCAACCTCATTGACGATACGTTTTGAGATTTTTTGGAGAAGATCCCAAGGAAGTTGGGCAAAGTCTGCTGTCATTCCATCAATTGAAGTGATGGCACGGATGGCTAATGTATAGTCATATGTCCGTTGGTCTCCCATGACACCGACTGATTTCACGTCTGTATTTACTGTGAAATATTGCCAAACATCACGTTCAAGTCCTGAAGCAGCAATTTCTTCGCGAAGAATTGCATCTGATTCGCGAACAGTTTCTAATTTTTCTTCTGTTAAATCACCAAGGACACGAATGGCAAGTCCTGGACCTGGGAAAGGTTGACGCCAAACGATTTCATCAGGCATTCCAAGTTGTGTTCCAAGCGCACGAACTTCATCTTTGAAAAGTGTGTTCAATGGTTCAATCAATTGGAATTGCATGTCTTCTGGAAGTCCACCAACATTATGGTGTGACTTAATTGTTTGAGCTGTATCTGTTCCTGATTCAATGACATCGGTGTAAAGTGTTCCTTGAGCAAGGAAGTCCACACCTTCTAATTTGTTTGCTTCATCATCAAAAACATAAACAAATTCGTTACCGATAATTTTACGTTTTGTTTCTGGGTCTGAAAGGCCAACAAGTTTGTCCATGAAACGTTTTTGAGCATCTACTTTGATGATATTAAGACCAAATTTTCCGCCCAATGTTTCCATGACTTGGTCAGCTTCGCCTTTACGAAGGAAACCGTGGTCAACAAAGATTGATGTCAATTGGTCACCAATGGCACGTTGTAAAAGAACACCCACAACTGATGAATCTACACCGCCTGAAAGTCCAAGGAGTACTTTTTTGTCGCCAACTTTTTCACGAATATCTTTGATTTGCATATCAATGAAGTTTTCCATTGACCAGTTCCCTTTGGCTCCACAGATGTTAAGCGCAAAGTTTCTGAGCATTTCTGTTCCGTGAACTGAATGACGAACTTCTGGGTGAAATTGGATGCCGTACAAATTGCGTTCTGTATTTTCAACGGCAGCAAATGGACTGTTTGGTGAAGTTCCGACAACGTGGAAACCTTCAGGAATAGCTGTTACACGGTCACCATGGCTCATCAAAACATCTTGAACTTCTGGAGTTCCTGCAAACAATGCTGATTTTTCAGTGAGTTGAAGTGGTGCAACGCCGTATTCGCGTTCGCCTGCTGCTTCTACCATACCGCCAAGTTTGTAGCTCATCAATTGCATGCCGTAGCAAATACCAAGAACTGGCAAACCAAGTTCGAAGATTTCAGGGTCAATATCGAATGAACCTTCATCATAAACTGAATTTGGACCGCCTGAAAGAATAATACCGATTGGATTAATCTCACGAATTTCTTTGGCTGTGACTTTGTGACTCATGAGTTCTGAGAAAACACCGATTTCTCGGATACGACGCGCAATAAGTTGATTGTATTGTGAACCATAGTCGAGTACAATGATTTTTTCAAGTGTAGTGTCGGACAAGGGACCCTCCTCTTATAAGGTGCAAAAGTCCGAATTCCTATTGGAAAGTTCGAACTTTTGTTCAAATATTTTATTAGACTTATTCTAACATATTTTCTTCTATTTTGCAGAGATATTTATGAATAAATAAAATAAATTATAGAAAAATCGTATGATAGTGATTACATTTGTTTTTTACTGACAAAAATGAAAAACTACTGACAGACTTGTCAGTAGTTTTTTTCATCTAATTCTTTTGCCAAAGCAAAATTTCCAATCGTTGCCGAACCATTATTAGCAACTGACGGAGTCATAATATAATCTGTCAGTAAATAGGGAACATGGACGTAACCGGCCATTAGTTTTGTGAATTCTTTGCGCACCCGCTCAATCATGTGCGTTTGAGTCATGACACCACCCCCAAAAACAATTTTCTCAGGTGCAAGTGCTAAGGTTGTATTAACGGCGATTTGGGCAATGTAGAAAGCTTGAATCTCCCAAACTTTGCTGTCAGTTGGAATATCTTCTCCACGAATGCCTAAACGGGCTTCAAGTGATGGGCCAGCTGCCACTCCTTCTAGACAATCGCCGTGAAATGGACAAACTCCTGCAAAATCGAGGTCATCTGGATGACGTTTCACATACTGATGACCCATTTCTGCATGAGAAAATCCACCAATAAATTTCCCATCTTGCACAGCTCCTCCGCCAATTCCTGTTCCGATTGTGAAATATACTAATGATTTTCCACCAGTCACAATCATTTCACCATAAGCTGAACTATTAACGTCAGTAGTGAAAACCATGGGAATATCAAGTTCGTCCTTAAGTTTTCCTAAGAGGTCAACATTGGCCCAACCAGCTTTTGGCGTGGTTGTTATATAGCCATAGGTCGGGCTTTCGGGTTTGATATCAATCGGTCCGAAAGAACCAACTGACAAAGAACTGACAGGATTTTCTTTGAAAAATTCAATTGTTTTAGAAATTGTTTCTTCAGGTGTCGTTGTTGGAATTTGGTTTGTTTTTAAAATGTTAAAATGCTCATCGCCAATCGCAAGAACAAATTTTGTTCCGCCTGCTTCAATTGAGCCATAATGTTTTGTCATAATATTTTCCTATATTTTGGTTACTTTTTAGCTTTTATTTCCTATATTTTAGTGAAAGACTTTCTGTCAGTTATTATTTATTATAAGTTTGTGAAAAATCTACTGCTGCACCAATTAAATTGGCAGAGTTTCTAAATTCACAGGTTACAATTTCTGGCATAAAAGTGGCGACTTCAATAATTTCCATAATTTTTTTCAATTGTTTTTGAAGTTCTGGAATTAGCCATTCTGCTTGGGATACCCCTCCCCCGATAATAACTCGTTCAGGGTCAAAAGAATAGGTCAGGTTGAAGATTCCTTTGGCGACATTGTAGAGAAAAATATCTTTTTCTTCATTCGCAATTTTATCGCCATTAAAGGCTTTTTCAAAGATTTCAATAGCATCAAGCTCTTCTCCTGTGCGTTTATTATAGCGCTCAGCCATCCGTATGGTTGTTCCTAAATCTGAAAACGAATGTTCATCATCCATGAGCATAAAGCCAAATTCACCACCAAAGAGATGTTTCCCATGATGAACCTTCCCGTTCATTACAACAGATCCTCCAACGCCCGTACCAAGAACAAGTAAAAGGACATCTGAAAGACCTTTTGCCGCGCCAAATTTCACCTCAGCGAGGGCCGCGCAATTGGCATCATTTTCAATCGATACGGGTAGACCAAA
Organism: Lactococcus sp.; assembly: GCF_036648155.1. Taxonomy (NCBI): domain Bacteria; kingdom Bacillati; phylum Bacillota; class Bacilli; order Lactobacillales; family Streptococcaceae; genus Lactococcus; species Lactococcus sp. The sequence goes on from NZ_JAVXIY010000009.1 coordinate 36,904, forward strand.
GCGTTTTTCAAGTTCAGCATGAATTTCAAAATCATGAATATAAGGTAGAGCACTTGCTCCTTCAATGACGCCAGAAGCCTTGTTAACTGCTCCAGGAGAGCTAATTGCTACTCCACAAACATCAGAATTTTCTTTAAATTGCTCAACTACTGCCGTTAGAGACTGATAAAACTGTTCTAAATTATCAGGAGTACCAAAAGCACCTTCTTCTCCTAATTTTCCATCAGCAAATCTTGCATATTTAATGCTGGTTCCACCAATATCGATTGTTAATAATGACATTTCTTTTCCTCCTAAAGTTCTTCTATGAATTTTTGCCTCTACTTAATTTTTTAAAACTTCATCATACTTTTCTAAAATCGAATTGGGAACTTGTAAAAGTGATGAATCAGTTAAATTTTTATACCAATAAGCAGATTTTTTTAAAGTTTTGACTTGAGTATGAACATTTAAGCTAATCAAGCCATAGCGGTTCTTATAAGAATTTCGCCAACTCCAACAGTCAATTGGTGTCCAAACATGATATCCAAAACAATTTGAACCTTCTTGAATTGCCTTATGTAGCCAATAAAGATGTTCTGTCGTAAAAGTAATTCGATAATCATCTTGAATTTGACCCTCTTCATTTTTAAAACGTTCTTCATTTTCCACGCCCATCCCATTTTCAGAAATAAACCAAGGAATATTTCCATAATCTTCTTGGATTCGCTTGGCAATTTCATAAATGGTTTGAGGATGAATTTCCCATCCCCTGTCAGCATTCATTCGGACCCCTCGCTTATTATATGGGGCATAATATTTATCCGGATGCCAATCTTGTGCCAGACTATCACTGGAATATTCAGGTTCTTGCAGACGACTTGGATGATAATAATTGACTCCTAATAGGTCAATTTTATTTTCTTTTATGCATTTTATATCTGCTGATTCTGCTGACCATAAAACATTTTCTTCTGACAGAATTTTGACTAATTCCTCAGGAAATTCTCCTGTTACTGACGCATCTAAAAAGAGTCGATTCTGCCAGAGGTCCGCCATTTCTGCTGCTTTTAAATCTTCTATTTTTTCAGTGGCTGGATAAGCAGGAGTTAGATTTAAAATAATCCCAATTCGTCCTTCAGGATTTTGATTGATTTTTCGGTATTGCTCTATTGCAAGAGCTGAAGCCAGTTGCAAATGATAAGCTACCTGAACAGCTTTTTTTCCATCCACAATATCAGGATAATGAAAACCTAAGAGATAACCACATTCAACGACGACCATTGGCTCATTAAAAGTAAACCAATCAATCACTCGATCACTAAATTCCGCAAAGCATTTTGCAGCAAAACCAGCATATAAATCAACGACATGACGACTTTCCCAACCTCCATAACGCTGTAATAATTCGACAGGTAAGTCAAAATGATTCAAATTTATCATCGGACGAATGCCTTGAGCTATAAATTCATTGATCACAGCATTGTAAAAATCGACTGCTTTCTCATTTAAGGTATTTTTTTCTAAGTCATCAATCAAGCGAGACCACTGGATACTTGTTCTTATAGACTTTAGACCAGCAGCTTTCATTAATTTTATATCTTCACGAAAGTCATTAAAAAAATTACTGGCAGTGTCTGGACCTATTGCTCCCCAGAAGCGCTCTTGATAATGATCAAAATCATAATCAAAAACATTGTCGTGCTGTTTTTTAAATCGTCCCTCAGTTTGAGGCCCACTTGTCGCAGCTCCCCAAAGGAAATTTTCTTGGAATTTCAATTCCATTGTTAATCGTCCTCTCAAATATTTCTTAATTTTTTATTCTGCTAATTGTTCTTCTATTTTCAAGCGCCAATCTTTTGTGACACTTAAAGAATAAACTTGTAGTAGGCCGATTAATCCAAATAAAATTAAGCCTTTAAAACGCCAAGTTAAAACACAAATTACTACTATTCCAAATAAGAGTTTTAGGTAGGTTTTAAAACTAATAAAATTAGAAATAAAACTCATTTTTAATAAATTGCCAAAACTGATATCAAACTGACTATCAAAAATCATTGAATATTCAAAAGCTGTCATCAGATAAGTTATGCCAAAAAATAATATAAAGTCAATCACTATAAACATCAATCCTTGAATTTGAACGGAAAGATAAAGATTATAGGCTAATAGCAAACTCAATGCTGTATAAAACCAGAAGATTAAATTTGCCCGTAAAAAATCTCGTTTAAAGACCTGATAAGCCTGTTTAACTGAGATTGACTTATATTCAAAGCCATGCTCTAAATAGAGCTCTGTTACTACTTTAAAGGCTGGACCAATCCCTAGGACAAGGAGTCCTGAAAGAGCTAAGAGCCAAAATATCAAGGTCAATTTGACAACGACCCAAATTCGAATGAAGAATTCTTCTAGTGCTTTTCCAATCATTTTTCTATAACTTTCTAACTTTTATTACTTCATTATAACACTTTTCCAATGAAATGTTAGGGTTTTCATGATAGCCTTTTCATTATTTATCTAATTGCATTTTTAGCTATTTTTTAATCCTAAAACTTGTATTTCATAAAGACGAACAGCGCTATCTGCTCCTTGTGTTGGTTTAATGGCTGTGATTCTAACATATCGGGCTTCTGTTTGTTTGAAAGAATCTTTTGTTTCGCCAAGTTTATTTTTCTTCACATTGACTACTTCTGTCCAATTCTGATTATCATTTGAAAGCTCAATGGTGTAATCAGAAGTATTCATATCTGGCGATTCTCCCCCTTTTTGGGCATGGTCAATCAGGACTTGATTGATTTTTTCAGATTTTCCAAGATCAATCGTAATATTATGTTTACTTGGACCGACGGCACACCACTTGGTATCTAATTTTCCATCTACCGCCTTTGGACCTGATTCAGATTCATTCGTATAGCTGTCTACTTTTACCGATTGATTCAAAGCAAAATTAGTCAATTCTACTGGCTGATCGAGTACGGTAATTAGGGCGGTTTGGCTTATTGTATTTTCTTGTCCTTTTTCATTAATCGCGGTCAATTTGACTGAGTAAGTTCCTGCTTTAGCAAAACTTACTTGAGGATTCTTTTCAGTTGATGTAGCTGGACTTGCCCCTTCAATTTCCCATTTGTACTTAGTCGTAGCCAGATTAGACTGATTAATCAATGTCACTTGTTCACCGACTTTTACAACTGTTTTATCTGCCACAAAAGCTGCTTTTGGTAGTGAATTGTCTGGCCACTTAATAGAAGTAGTTACTGAATGACCAGCCTCTCCAGATTTGTTAATTGGGACAATTTCAAATTTTGTCGAATTGATGTTTTTCCCCCGTTTTAAAGCATTCACAAAGAAAGCATTAATATTACTTGCTCCTAAAAATTCCTTACTTCCATCATCATTTAATTGATAAATCTCATATCCATAAAGATTATTTTTATTTGCATCTGATTGCCAAGAAAGTCTAAAACCACCTACAGTTCCTTCTTCTTCAAAAGCTTCATCGGTTACTTTCGCATCAGAGAGCGAAATTTGTTTCGCTTTTTGACCATTAGTTAAGGTCATTTCGCCCAAATTAATGGCCTTGAAATCCATTGATTTATCAGCGGTCAGTTTTAAAGCAATTTTCTCAATCTTTTGGTCTTCATATTTTTTAATATCAAAATTCACTTCTGACCATTTATCAGTCAGCTCCTTATCACCTGCAATGCTCACTTTTTTCCCATTTGCTAGTTCTAAGATTGTCGATACTTTTACAGCTTGGTCTGAACGCATATTGACGGAAAATTTTGCTCCTTTAGCGATATGTAAATCGCTAGCAAACAGGGTCACTGTTGAAGCTTTACCAGCAGCTAAGTGTTCAGCCATAAATTTGAGTGAGTTGCCCCCATTATAAGCATTTGCAAAATCAAAGCTTGGAGTGATTTTATTATCTCCCTCATTATCAATCATCCAACGATAAGAAGGTAAAATTCCTGCTAAGCTTCGGTCGTTCCAGTCCAGTTCGGAAATTTTTTGACCATCTTTAAAATAGTTATAACCATTTCCGAGGTTAAAATTCGTTTTGAATTCATCACCGTTTATTGCTGATTTTTCCAGTACATATTTGGAAAGCCCTGTCCACGATTCGTTGACGGAGGTATCAACTTGACGAGGGTCTGCTTTTTGATTCACCCAGAAGGCTGACTCTCGATTTTGAAAATCATCCCAACTGCTTGCGTTAGTATAGGTCGCACTCGCTGCATATAGACCAATTGACGTTTGGGTTCCCTGACTTCCTTTTTCTAAAAGGTTCCATTTAACTGGCGTTTGAACATCTTTTGCTTGCACATCTATTCCGGCATAAATATTATATGGGTCAATATTGTGACTTTTAGCATAGAGATTTGATTTTTCAAGTAGCTTTTGGTCAGCCAAATTATTTTCAGTCCACCAGAAATTTAAAAACATTGCATCTGCTGCTTTATCCTGAACAAAAGTTGCATTTTGGTCATTCAATTGATTTTGCCAATCCACTTTTCCATCTTTAGTCATGGCATCATACCACATAATTTGCAGGTTTGGGTCTACTTTTTTAACTTGTTGAATCAAGGCTTTCATATTAGCCGCATCTTCAGCATTTAATCCTTGAGTCTCTTCATTGATAAACCAACCTTCAAAACCATAAGTTTTCGCAATGTTTACCATCTGCTTGGCAAATGGATATTGACCATTTGCATCTTTTTTGAGCATTGTTTTGACCCAATCCACTTTCCCACCGTATTCTTTAGGTGGCAGGAAAATTGTTCCAAGAACTGGGACACCATTTCTATGTGCTTCGTCAATAACATCCGCTGATGGTGTCACAATAATACCTTCCCCAGCAGAACCGCCCCAGTAGACCAAGGTATCAATATATTGCCAATAATCAAATGTATAAGAATCAAATTTGGTTGAGCCACGCGAAGGATTTCCTGAAGTTTGCGAGTTCATCATTGACAAGGCGACGATTTTTGTTTTCTTATTCTGATTTTGATTAGAGGGACTTAATTTTTTAGAGGAAATTCGCTTAGCTAGTGGAACATTGGATTTATTGTAAAGCAAATCTTTATCATTTTCTGCTGACCATGCTAAAAATTTATCCGGCATCCAATAAGAAGAAATTGGGGCATTTTTACTCTGGAAATCGGGTATAGCCTCGGCCGTGACTTTATAATTTGCTTTGACATGAGTTGCTGAACCACCGCTACAAGCTGATAGAAGGGTGATAGAAGCTAGAAGCCCTGTGGAAAGGCACAATTTAATAAAAGTTTTTCTCGACATTTTCATGGAATCCTCCAATAAAATTTATTAATCAACATTTTCAATTTCCAGAGCAAAAGCTTGCCAAGGTTTAATTTCTAAGTCTGTCAGTAAATTTGGAAATTTGTCATTACTGATAATCTCATTTTTTTTGACATAAGAACTTTGAAAATGCTGTGGTGATTTTGATAAATTTGCCAGAACAAGAAAACTTCTTGTCCCTGTTTTTCTTAAGTAAGCAAAGATTCTGTCAGTAGTTTCGATTAATTCAAAGTCTGCTTCTACTAACCAATCTTCTTTGTGACGAAGTTCAATTAACTTTTGATAAGTGTAAAAAATAGAGTCAGAATCACTTAAAGCTTGGTTTGCATTGATTTCTGTGGTATTAGGATTAACAGTCAGCCAAGGTTTACCATTTGTAAAACCAGCCTTTTGCTCACTTGTCCATTGCATGGGCGTCCTCGCATTGTCCCGACTCATTTCTCGTAAAATTTTTATGATTTCTGCTTCCGTTTTTCCTTCATTTTTCTTGTCAGTAAAATATTCATGGGATTCAAGGTCGTTAATTTCTGACAGGTTTTCAAATGGAAAATTGGTCATGCCTAACTCTTCTCCTTGATAAATAAATGGTGTCCCACGCATCAAATGAAAGAGAATTGCAAAGGCTTTGGCTGATTTTTCTCTATTTTCTCCTTCATCTCCCCAAAATGATACAATTCGTGGTAAATCATGATTTCCTAAAAAGAGAGAGTTCCAAGCCTCATTCGGATTCAGTTTTTGCCAAGCCGCCATCGCTTCTTTTAATTTTGAAACGTTTAAAGGTAATTTTTCCCACTTATTGCCATTTCCTGCCGAAGTCAATAAATGCCAAAATCCAAATACCATTGAAAGTTCCTGACGATTAGGACTACTGTATAATTTTGCTAATTCTGGTGAACTTGACCAAGCTTCGCCAACGGTCAAACAATCTTTATCTCCAAAAGTTGCTAAATTCATCTCTTTTAAATACTCATGAAGTTTGGGACCATTAACCGTAATTCCCTGATCTGGTTGTTTCCCAATCAGGTCAATCACATCTAATCTAAAACCGCTTATTCCCTTATCCAACCAAAAATTCATCATCTTATAAATTTCTTTGCGAAGTTCCTCATTTTCCCAATTTAAATCTGGTTGTTGAGGGCTAAAAAGATGAAAATAATATTGCTGAGTGCTTGAATCATAGGTCCAATTTCTGCGCTCACCCACAGGCTGATCACGCCATATATAATAATCTCTTTTGGAATTATCTTTAGATTTTCTGGCTTCTTTAAACCACAAATGCTGGTTAGAAGTATGATTCACCACTAAATCCATGATAAGTCGAATCCCAATATTTTTAGCTTTTTCTAAAAGTTCATCAAAATCACTCATTTTTCCAAATAATGGGTCTATTTTATAGTAATCACTGATATCATAGCCATTATCGACCATAGGAGATTGATAGAGCGGCGAAAGCCAAATGGCATCTATTCCTAGCTTTTTAAGATAATCTAGTTGCTCAGTAATTCCATTGATATCGCCCACTCCATCATCATTTGAATCTTTGAAAGAGCGAGGGTAAACTTGATAAATGACAGCCTTTTTCCACCAATTTTTCATTATTTTTCTCCATAAGTTTTCGTAAAGATTGGAAGTATTTTTGTGAGTTCATCTAATATTTCACTGACAGACTTGGCATTAGGCTCATCTGCCCAAATTGAAAAGTAAGTTCCTCTGACAGACTTCATTTCGTTTTTATTTAACCATTGCTGACCAGAAAATTTTTGAATATTTCCCTCATTTTCTAGTTTTTTTGCAGTTGGATAGGAATATCCTGCTTGTTCTCCCAAAACGTAATAAAGGTCATTGTCACAAAAATTAATCAGGGAGTATCCCGCAGATAGCCATTCTTTGACATCAGCCATTCCCTTTTCCCAGTTTGTCCAATAGCAAACTTCAACTTCTTTGGTCAATGGAATTAAACTTTGCTTATCTTTTCGCAAAAAACCATCATTCCAAATACGGACTCGTTTTCCTTTTTGACTTAAATGTCTTGCCAACTGGTTAATGTATTCATAATAATACTCTAAACCTCTTGCCTCAGAACCATATTTTTGACGTGCTTTTTCAAGCAAATAAGGATAGTTTTCAATCTGACGGAAATCAATAAATTCATCGCCACCAATATGAAAAATCTTTGAATCTGGAAAAAATCAATTATCTCATCAATAATTTTCAAAAGCCAATCAATAGCTGCTTGATTAGTGACATCAACGGCTTGTTGATTAGTGTCAGGTAAAGCAAATTCCGGTTTTGATTTTAGTAAATGGCTCATGTGACCTGGGCTATCAAAATCAGGAATTAGTGTAATTTCATGCTGCTTTGCAAAAGCTCTAAGCTCCTTTATTTCACTGTATGAATAGCTTTTACTGACCAAACTGTCAGTAAAATTTAAAGCAAAACCTTCATTTTCATTCAGATGAAGTTGTAAGTGAGTCAATTTGTGTTCTTGGAGTAAAAGTATTAAGTTTTTTAATTCTTTTAATGACCAATACTTCCGTCCAAGATCTACTAATAGTCCTTTTTCCATAATAATTTCAAATAAAATAAGACCTCCAAACTAGTTTCAAAATGAATTTAGAAAGGAGATCTTGGATTAGTTTACCTCTTATTTATTCTTAAGATAAGTATCATATTGACTTTGCATTTCTTTTTGAACTTTGTCATAACCTGCTTTTTTCAACTCAGCTTTGAGTTTAGGTAAAGTTTGAACAGGGGCAACAGAACCTGTATTCAATTGGTCTAAATATTGGCTCATCACATTTGACAAGTTAGAAATTTCAGATTTCACTTTTGATTGGTCAAAAGTAAAGCCGAGCAATGGTGAAACTTTAGCATCTTTAATTGATTGGTCACGTTTCGTAATCATATCATTTGTCACTGCATCTGTAGTGTAAAGAATAGCATTGTTTCCTGTATTCCAAGCCGCCATGTGTTTTACTCCTTCACTGTATGAAGGGAGTAATTTAATTTTCTTATCGCCTGTTTTTTCCCATTGTTGTCCTTCAACACCATAAACTAAGCCATTTAAAAGTTCAGCATCACTATTGATTAGACCCAATACTTTAACGGCATCTTCTTTATGTTTAGAGGTATTAGAAACAACGAAGTTAGCTACACGCGCTTGGTCAGTTGTAATCAAAGGTTCAGTAACTGCTTTAGAAACAAGCGTTTGTCCAGCTGCTTGCGTTAAAATAGTATCGCCATAATCGTATGGACCTTGTGTTTCAACACGAGCGAACCAGTTATTTGAGTTCAAGTCAAAAGCAGTATTTGAAGTTGCGGCATCGGCTGGAATCAGACCTTTAGTATAGTAATCATGCATTTTCTTCAAATTGTCAATGTATGATGGGATATCATAAACATTTTGGATTTTTTTACCATCTCCTGTTGTATCTACAGCAAATGGCAATCCATTTCCAAGAACATAGTCAACATTACCTGGTGTTTTGAATCCTTGACCAATAGCAAAGGCTGCAACATTAGGTTCTTTTTTATGGAATTCTTCAATTACTTTTTCGGCTGAAGCAAATGAGTTAACTCCGTCAATAGAGAGGTTATATTTATCCAAATATTGCTTATTAAATGTAATGACTTGTTGAGCATAAATATTACCATTTACAGGGTAACCATAGAGCTTACCATTAATTTTATTTCCTTTAATATAAGCTGGATTTAACTCATTATAAGCCGTTTTAGCATATTTAGGAGCCAAATCAGTCAAATCAGCAAATGCTCCCTTAGCTGCATTCGTAGCGTAATCTTGAGCAAAGGCAATATCATAAGCTTCACCAGAGGAAACGATAACGTTCATTTTTTGCGCGTAATCCCCCCATCCAATATAGCTAATGTCCAATTTTACTCCAGCTTTTTTCTCGAGAATTTTGTTAGCGTTAGCCATTAATTCCGTGTAATTGTCTGGTTTATCACCAATTTGGTACATATGCAAAGTGGTGTTACCAGAACCGCTTTTTGACTTTGCAGATGAACCACAAGCCACAAGTGTAAAGGCTGCAAGCACTGATACGGTACCAAGTGCAACTTTTTGATAATTTTTCATTAGATTATGCTCCTTTAGGGTTTCCCCAATTTTTTTAACTTTATTAATGTTTGCGCTTTCTTTAAGCGTCTAAATTTACTCTGCTAACTAAGCAGAGCTTTAATTATTCCTTAACACCACCAATGGTCAAACCTTTGACGAAATAACGTTGGAAGAATGGATAACTAATTGCAATTGGTAAAGTTGAAATAATAACAATTGCCATACGGGCTGATTCTCCAGGAAGAGCCGCTAATCCTCCGGCTATCTGTGAACCTGCTCCTGCATTTTGCGTTAAAAATTGTAGATTGTTTTGAACTTTCATCAATAGATATTGCAATGGAATTAATTTATCATTTGAAATATAAAGTAAAGCATTAAACCAGTCATTCCAGTAGCCTAAGGCTGCGAAAAGCGAAATAGTCGCAATTCCAGGTACTGCTAAAGGAAGAACAATTTGCATGAAAATTCTAAGTTCACTTGCTCCGTCAATTCGCGCGGATTCAATGATTGAATCTGGAACCGAACGTTTGAAGAAAGTCCGCATAACGATGATGTTAAATGGCGAAACGGCCATTGGTAAAATTAATGCCCAAATTGTATCTTTTAATTGTAAAAGGTTAGTCATTACCAAATAGTTAGCAATCATCCCTGGAGAAAATAACATGGTGATCAAACAAAAGATGGTAAAGAAACGACGGTAAGGAAAGTTGTTTCTGGAAATTGCATAAGCATAAAGTGAAGTTGCTGTTGAGTTTATCGCAGTTCCTAAAACTGTTACAAGTACCGTTACAAAGAGTGATTGCAACATCTTGTCTTTCATTTGGTCAAATAAGAACCGATAAGCATAAAAGCTCCATTCTCTTGGCCAAAAACTATAACCAAATTGTTGTAGTGAAGATTCTTTTGTCAGAGAAATCGCTAAGACAAAGAGGAAAGGCAAGACACATGAGATGGCAAAGATTGCAATCACAATATTGAAGATAAAGTTCACCGGACGATTAAATCCCCGAACAGATAATGAGGCTATTTTTTTCTTTTTCATATTTATTAGCTTTCAAGTTTAGTAAAAGGCTCGACCTATTAGCTTCCCCCTTTCTTAGAATAAGGCTGAATCATTATCAAGTCTGCGAGCAAAGAAGTTTGTAATCATTAAGAGAATAAATCCTACAACAGATTGATAAAGGGCCGCCGCCGTTGCCATTCCTAAGTCACCAGTATTCGCTAATCCATTATAGATATAGGTATCAAGAACTTGTGTGACTGGTGTTAAAGCACCGGATTGACGCGGAACATTATAGAAAAGACCGAAGTCGGCACGGAAGATATTTCCGACCGCCAAGATTGTCAAAATTGTCATAAGTGGAACAACTTGGGGAATAGTAATATTCTTGATTTGTTGCCACTTAGTGGCCCCATCAACCATCGCTGCTTCATAATATGTTGGATTGATTCCCATTACTGTTGCAAAGTAGATAATTGAGTTATAGCCAATTCCTTTCCAAACACCAATGAAGAGGATAATGAAGACCCAGTATTTTGGTTCTTGATACCAATTGACTGGCATCCCTCCATTATGCATAATCATTTGGTTGAAAATCCCTTTATTTCCTGGTGCCAAGAAGGCATAAACAAAGTAGGAAATAACAACCCATGAAAGGAAGTAAGGAAGAAGTGACATGGTTTGGTAAATTTTTACTAATTTCTTGTTTCTTAACTCACTCATGATAACGGCAAAAGCAATGGAGATAATCAGGTTAAGACTGATGAAGCCAACATTGTAAAGCACCGTATTTCTTGTGATATCAAAAGCTGCACCGGAAGAAAAGAGGAATTCAAAGTTTTTAAATCCGACCCAAGGACTATTGGTTAAACTGGCCAAAAATCCATCTGGGTCAATGTGAAAATCTTTGAAGGCCACAATATTTGCAAAAACTGGAATGTAGAAAAAGAATATCATCCAAATTGCACCTGGAATAGCCATGAGTATCAGCGCTTTATAGCGCCAAATATTCCGAAAAAATTTATTCATTGATTTTTCTCCTTAATCAATAAAGTCCGAATTTCGTGAGCTGCAATTTCTTTTTGCATGTCTGCTTCTTTCATTTCATCTTCAAGCAGATTTAGGATTCTTGTTTCTTCTTCAAGATGTAAATTTAATGGTTGACCAGACATATTGTAGCCTCGTAAAACTAGACCATTATCTGATTCGCGACGTTTCAATGCCGTGATAGCAAATTTATCATTATCAATTTCTAATATTTTACCTGCTGACGGCAATTTTTTTACTGACGAGTCTGTCAACTCCACGGTTGAAAATGGAACCTGAGCAACATAAGCATGTTGGTAAGTTTCATAACGTTCGCAAGGCTGACCGTGAAATTCTAAACTGTAGTTAAAAGTATGTTGTCCCAAAGTTTGAGCTTCTGGTGTTGGGAAGTAACCCCAATCACCAAGTTCTCCAACTCCTCTAAGTAAAGTTAGGGCAATATTTGCGCTGTCAGTAACTTCATATTCATTTAAACCAAAATTACCAATTGTCAGCCCGTATTCTTCATTATGAAGATTAACAAAGGCTTGCTGATGTTGAGGATTGGTTGGATTTTCCCACGTTTCAGGCATTTGGTTTGGTCGTGTGACTACTTCATAAATACTGTCAGCCTCATGAGTCTCAGCCGTCAATCCTGCTGGGAATAAGACCCGAAGACGATGGTCTTTCATTTGATTATCAATGCTTGTTTCAAAATCAACTTTTTTAGAATCTTTGCGGACTGTAATTTTTGTGTTTACTTCTAAAGGCAAAAGTTTATCAGAACGTCCAGCATTTCGATAACGGAATTCCAAGACCTTTTTTTGTTCCTCATCAAGCAAATCGTCAGCAGATTCAGGAATCATCAGTATTTGTTTAATCTGAACTTCGGCAATTTCTGCTCTGTCAGTAACAATTGAGAATTCAGCTTGGCTGTCAGTAGAAAGAATGGCTTGTGTATTTTTAGGTTGGAAATAAATATACTCATTTCCGATATCACCCGTATCCTCAAAAACTAATAAATCTTTAAAGACTTTATTAAGTGACTTATCAAAAATACTCAAGCTTCCATTATGATTAACTGTCAATTTCAAACGATCATTTTCAATGGTTTGACCTAAAATCATGCTCTCATGATTACTGACAGAACTGTCAGTAAGTACTAAATCATAGGTTTCCCAAGATAAAGGACTCATTTCATGTAAGAATAATTTCACCTTAACAAATCGTTTCATATAGGGAACGCGGAAACGGTCTTTGGGTAAATCATAATCAAATAACACTTCTTCTTCACTGATTTCAGCCGGAATTTCTTGACCTTCACGATTAATTACTTTATAGGTTGCTTTTTGTTTGCCCTTTAGTTCATCGTAAAGTTTCTCAGGAATTCCATCTTTAAAGAATTTACGCTCTAAGACCACTTCAATTTCGGCCTCGCCTGTTTTAGAATAACCTGCTGTATTAAAGACGACAAAAGGATGTTCCCCTTCAAAATCAATCACTTTAGCCAGTTCAAACAAAGCATCATTGGCAAGGTATTTACCCACTTCATTTGCTTTTTCAAAACGTGTCATCATCTCACGATGCACTTCATCAACAGAGCAGCCACAGATACTGTCATGTGGATGATTTTGCATCAAAGTTTTCCACGCATAAGTCAATTTATCATGCGGATAATCACCAGTTACTCGATAAGCTAAGCTTGCAAGAGGTTCTGTGATGTTTTCTAGTTGACGCTCAACCTTTGTATTCCATTGTTTGAGATATACTCGACTTGAAGCTGTATTTGCTAAAGTATACCAACCATCCGTTTCTTGCGAAGTCAACTCACCAGTTACTGTCGATAAGTTTTCAGGCAAATCTGACCTTACAGCTTCCAGATAATTTGGCCAATTAGAATGAACAAACTCATAATCTGGGAAAAGTTCATTTGCTAAGCGAATGGCTTGACTCAAATCTTTTTGAACTGGCTGATGGTCTACACCATTCATCATTAAAAGGTGTGAGGTTGACGCAAATTTTTCAACATCTGCTAGTTTTTGATTCCAAAAGTCAAGAGCTGCTGCTTTTTCAGCAGGGATTTCATTCCCATTTGAGTACCAATTGGCAAACAAAATTCCAAGAATTCTTGTCCCGTCAGGGCCTTCCCACCACATTTCTGAAAATTGTGAACTATAAGCTTCTTCTGATTGTTCCAAAACTTGGTTATCAAAACCAATTGGTTTCACCCCGCGGCCAAAGGCTGCAGCATTAAGGCCTGCTCCTTTCATCATCTGAGGCGTTTGACCCATATTTCCAAAAGTATCAGGGAAATAACCTAGTTCAACGGGAGCCCCCCAGCGCTCAGATTCTTTACGTCCAACAAGCATATTACGGACATTTGATTCAGAGCTAATCAGGAAGTCATCTTGCAAAATGTAAAATGGCCCAATTCTCAATTTTCCTTCTGAAATAGCAGCTTCTACTTCTTCACGACGTTCGGGACGGACTTGCAAATAGTCATCTAAAATAATCGTTTGACCATCCAAGTGAAAACTGTCAAAATCAGGGTCTTTTTCAAACAAGTCAAGCAAATCATCTACCAAGTTAACCAAACGCATATGATGTTCTTCATAAGCCATATACCATTCTCGGTCCCAGTGGCTATGGGAGATGATATGTACTGTTTTCTTTTTCATAAAGTTCTATCTTTCCAAGTTCTATCTTACTAACTTATTTTGTAATTCGGATATCGAAATAATCCATCACTAATTCGCAAAACATCATATTTGCCCAGCTAAACCATTCTCTCGTGTAGTTTTTGGGATTATTTACATCAAAACCTTCATGCATCAAATGTGTTCCAGCGTCTGTTTCAACCAAATGGTTTAAGATTCTTTCTTTTTCTGCCTTATCATTTGTGGTCATCCCTTCCATTGCTAAGGCAATTGGCCAAACGTAATTTTCTGGAGTATGACTAGAGCCGATTCCTCTAGCATATTTTCCTTCATAGTAATAAGGATTTTCTTTGCTCAATAAAGTTTGTCTTGTTTTCAGGTAAGCTTCATCTTCAACGTCGCAAAATCCTAAATAAGGAGCTGCAATCAAATTAGGAACATTACTATCATCCATTAAGGTCGAATTTCCTAAACCATCAACATCATAAGCCCAAATTTCTTCGCCTTCTTTATTTTTAACTTTAGCAAATTTTTCCAATCCCTCTTGAATTTCATTTCTAAGAGTTTCTGCTTCTTTTGCAATTTCTTCATTAGAAAGAAGATCAGTAAATATTTCTTTGATATAATCCAAAACAACGACTGCAAACATATTTGATGGAACCAAATAACCATACTCACAAGCATCATCACTCGGTCTAAAACCAGACCAAATCATCCCAGTATAAGCCGTCTTAGCTCCTCGTCCATTTCTTATCAAGGTGTCTTCCTTGCGGTCGGTATCTCGAACGAAATTATAGGGAGAAGATTCATGATTTTGTTCCGTTTTAAAAACAGACAATGTATTTTCGACTGCTTTGATAAATGCTTTATCAAAATGAGCCGTGTAACCTGTGTTTTTATAAAGTAAGTAAGCCAGTTGAATAGGGTAACAAAGGGAATCAATCTCATATTTTCTTTCCCAAATCCAACCTTTATGTTCATTAAAGTTGGTATGATCTCCTTGATGTCCTGCAAAATTTTCACTTTCATTAAAAGCATTAGCATAAGGATCCAAATTAATATATATCATTTGTTTTTTTATTAAACCAACAATCAAATCTCGAATTTCTTCATCTTCACGCGCAAGAACCAAATAAGGTCGCATTTGAGCCGTTGAATCACGTAACCACATTGCTGGAATATCACCCGTTAAAAGAAAGGTTGTCCCGTCATCATGCACTCTCAAAGTAGTTTCGAGTGTATTTGAGAAAGAATGATTAAAGTTTAGAGCCCACTCTTTATGTTCTTCTCCACAAAGCTCTCTTATCTCATCCATAAACTTTTCAACGGATTTTGGAATATTTGCTTTCACTGCATCTCCTTTTAAATTCATTTGATATATCATTTAAGGTTATTTTAATATATTTTTTTCTATTTTGCAAGCGCTTTTTTATTAAAATAAGGTTAATTATGTTATTTATTTTTATTTTTTCTGAATATTACTCGCCAACTTCTTGTTTTTTTATTGATTTTCATAGTAAAAGACTTGTTTTTTCCGTAAAAAAGAGTAAAATATGGTATATCAAATAAAATACAAAGGGATATTTCTATGAGCTTACCACTCTATCAGCAGATTTCCGATGATTTGAAGCAAAAGATTATCACAAAAACATTCAAATCTGGAGACCAGCTCCCCACTGAAAAAGAACTCTCAGAGACTTATTCAGTCAGTCGCATTACTGCTAAAAGAGCTTTGACTGATTTAGAACAATTAGGACTTGTCAGTAGAACCCGAGGAAAGGGAACTTTTGTTCAAGAGCTTAACAAAAATCACACAAAACTCCTTAAACGTGTCCTCTTTATCATTCCTTTTGAAGGAATGTCATTTGGAGATTTCACACATGGTTTAGTTCCTGCTTTAAAAGTTGAAGATACAACCGTTTTTATTACTTATGCTAGCTACCTCAAGGAAAATACCGCAGATGATATTAAAGAAAACTTTGATGGTTTGATTTATTATCCAATGTATACAGAAGATTATTTAGATATCTTATTAGAACTTTCCTTGCAAAATTTTCCTGTCGTTCTATTGGATAAACAAATCTATGACCTCGGTTTTCCATGTGTTTCCTCAGATAACTTCAATGGAGGTGAACAAGCGGCTCAAGCCCTGTTAGAACTTGGTCATAAGCGAATCGCTTTTGTAGCCAGCAATGATAGCCACCACCCGCAAACAACAAGAAATCGTTATTTAGGATATGTCAAAGTCCTTAAAGAACAGGGAATTAGATTTCACACAACTCTTGATGATTCTCTTTATACCGAAAGCTCTGTCTTAGAACTTATTCAAAATGAAGAGGTTACTGGACTTATTTGTGAAAATGATTTAGTTGCCCTTCAAACAATGAAGACTTTACAAAATAATCATTTTGATATTCCAAATGATATATCAATTATTGGCTTCGATGATATTCAAGCAGCAAGTCTCTCAAATCCACCTTTAACAACCATTGCCCAAGATTTCATTGGCATGGGAAGAATCGCTGGCGAATTACTTTTAGACTGGATTAAAAATGGAGAGACACCTAAAGATGTTAAAGTTTCGATCAATTTAATTAAAAGAAATACAACTGAGGAGTTGAAATGAAAATAAACAAAATTGATACCCGTCACGGCACTGCCAACCAATCCACTTTTTCACACGGAAATTGTCTTCCTTATACTGGATTTCCTTGGGGAATGAATTATTTTGCCCCTTCAACTGGTGCCGCACGTGGTGCTTGGTGGTTCCACCCAGAAGACAGAACATTTGAAGGCTACCGGATTACTCACCAACCTAGTCCTTGGATGGGGGATTTCTCCCATCTCACAATGACCCCTGTGGCCGGACCTTTACCTGAAACCTCACTTTGGCATACGGTAAGTTCCTATCGCCCTGAAGAAGCAACTTTTAATCCAACTCAACTTAAAGTTACTCAATTACGTTATCAAATCACTTCTGAATTGCTTCCTTCAATGTATGGTGGTCTCTTATCAATCAATTACCAAAATTTAAGAGTAAAAGATAATGGGTTGATGCTTCATTTACCAGGGTCCTATGAGCTTCAACAGCTTGATGATTATAGCCTAGCGCTTTCTGTCATTAATTTTGCTGGCTGCGAGGATGAAAATTTCACTTTTTATCTCAAATTTACTGCTGACCAAGCCTTTGTTTTGAATGGTGATTTGTCTGGTAAAGACGGGGAAGTTCGCCTAGATTTTAAAGGAGCTGACCAAGTTAAATTACACTTTGCTACTTCTTTTATTTCTAAGGAACAAGCAGCTCTCAATCTCAAACGTGAGCAAAATAATTCAGCAGAAATTTATTTAGAAAATGCTGAATCTGCTTGGAATGAACTTTTTTCACGTATTGAAATCGAACATGGCAACAAACAAGAAGTTTCTACTTTCTATCACAACCTTTATCGAACTTTTCTTTTCCCACAAACTTTTTATGAATTTGATTTAGATCATCAAAAAATTCATTATGATACAACTTCAAAAACTGTTAAATCGGGCCCGCTCTATACAAATAATGGTTTCTGGGATACTTTCCGAACCGTTTATCCTTTGTATAGTCTAATTGCGGTTGACCATTATGGCGACATGCTTGAAGGTTTTCTAAACTCTTATCGTGAAACTGGCTTCCTTCCAAAATGGCTTTCTCCTGATGAACGTGGTCTCATGCCCGGTACCTTGATTGATGCCGTTATTGCTGATGCGGCAAGCAAAAATATCCGTCCTGACTTGATGCCTGAATTTCTGGAAGCAATGAAAAAAGGGGCAACCTCTCAATCTGAAAACTCTAATTACGGTCGCCGTGGCACCAAAGACTATCTTAAACTTGGTTATGTTCCACTGACTCATCATGAATCCGTCAACCATACTTTAGATTACGCTTTTTCTGATTATTGTATTTCCCAAGTCGCTAATGTTACTGGTGACAAAGAAACTTCGGATTTTTATGCTCAACAAGCTAAGAATTATCAAAATATTTTTGACCCTGAAACAGGCTTTATGCGTGCAAAAGATGCTGACGGAAATTTCAGACCTGACTTTTTAGATATTCGTTGGGGCCGTGATTATGCAGAGGGTTCTGCTTGGCAAACTTCTTGGTCAGTTCTTCATGATTTTGCTGGATTGATTAAATTACACGGTTCAGCCGAAAAATTTGAAGAAAAACTAATTGAACTTTGTAATCAACGTCCAAATTTTAATGTTGAAGGATATGGTTTTGAAATTCACGAAATGAGTGAGATGGCTGCCATCGAATTTGGTCAAGTCGCTATCTCAAATCAACCAAGTTTCCATTACCCTTATCTCTTTAGTTACATTGGAAAACCTTGGATGGCTACTCCTTTAATCAAAAATTTACTGACAGAAACTTTTAACGACAGCCCTAAAGGTTATCCTGGAGATGAAGACAATGGCACAATGGCTGCTTGGTATGTCTTTTCAAGTCTAGGATTCTATCCTGTCACTGCTGGTTCTGGACAGTATGTGCTTGGAATGCCACTCTGGGACAAGGCCACACTTAATCTTTCATCTGGTCAGCAACTTAGTATTCTTGCAGGACCTAATGCTCCCCAACAACTTTTCGTCAACAAACTTACTTTTAATGACAATAAAGTCAAGGATACTTTTATCAAGCATGAAACACTGATGAAAGGTGGAAATCTTAAATTTGATTTAGGAATTGTACCAAATCCACAAAATTATACAAATGAACAATTGCCCTATTCACTGACAGAAAATTAATGACTGACAAGTCTGAAATAATCATTCTGTCAGTAAAAAAAAACAGACTGATTAATTAAAATCAGTCTGTTTTTATTTTATATCATTCTTATTTTTTCAAGTCGGACCAAACCCACTCCGTAAATTCGGGAATGTCAACTCCTTCATTTCTTGTCACTTCAAAATGTTTAACCAATGTCCGCTCCATTCGGTCAATGAAAGCTTTCGCTAACCCTTGGTTAACTTTACGATTGACATAAAGCACTTGCATGGCATCAATCGCTTGGTGGAAACGGTCAAGTTCAGAATAGACCCGCATATCATAAGTAGTTGTAATGTCGCCATCTTCACGATAGCCATGAACAATCAAACCTTCATGACCTCTTTGATAGAAAATGGATTCGATTAAATCTTCATAGCCGTGGAATCCAAAAATTACCGGAGTCCCTGCAGGACCAAAATATTTTTCAAATTCTTCATCTGAGAGTTCTCGTTCTTGATTGAGTGCTCCTTTTTTCTTTTGCAACCGACCTAATTCAACCACATTCACATAACGGAATTTTGCTTGTGGGAAGACTTCATTGACAAGATGTAAAGCCGCCAGTGTTTCAATAGTTGGCTCAGCTCCTGCAGAAGCAAAGACTAAATCAACCGCTTCTCCTTCTTTTACAGTTGAAGCCCAGTCAATGGTTGCAATTCCGTCAGTGGCCAATTTTTCAGCTTCTTCTTTAGTAAACCATTGTTGGCGAGGTTGCTTAGAGGCGACAATATGATTAATTTTACTTCTATCTTGAAAGGCACGATTGAATACAGCCAGCAAAGTATTTCCATCAGCTGGCAAATACTGTCTGATGAAATCAGATTTCTTTTCAGCCAAATGGGTCAACATTCCTGGGTCTTGGTGAGTATAACCGTTATGGTCTTGTTGGAAAACAGTCGAAGTTGAAATAACATTAAGTGATGGATAATCATGACGCCATTTTTGGTCTGACGCTTGACGAATCCATTTGAAATGTTGAGTTAACATTGAATCTACGACGCGCAAGAATGATTCATAACTTGCAAACACACCTGTTCGTCCAGTCAAAGTATAGCCTTCGAGCCAACCTTCTGCTTGGTGTTCTGAGAGTTGAGAATCGATAATTCGACCTTCTGGCGAGATAAATTCGTCATTTGGATTTTTAATGACTTGCATCCATTGACGATTTGTCACTTTAAACATTTCCCAGAAACGGTTGGACATGGTTTCGTCAGGACCAAACAAACGGAAACGTGTCGGATTAAGTTTGACGATTTCGGCAAAATATTTTGACAAAATATTCATATCCATATTGTCATTGGTTTCAGGGAGTAATTTTCCACGATTATTTTTGGAAATTGGATTTGCAAACTCTTGCCAATCGGGTAAGACCAAGTTTGAACCATCTACACCACCATTAGTTACAGGGTTTGCAGCCATGCGCATGTCACCTTTTGGTGCAAAATCGCGCAATTCTTCTTTCAAACTTCCATCAGTATTAAATAAGGTTTCTGGTTGATAAGAAGTCATCCATTCTTCAAACTCGGGCAATGTTTCCATATTTTTTGATGACAATGGCAGCGGCACTTGGTGGGCACGGAAACTATGCTCAATTGGCATTCCTTTACCGTCAAATTTTGGTCCTGACCAGTCATTATAACGTGGACCACCCCAACCTTTGGGTAAACGAGCAATAATAATGGGCCAAGCTGGGATTTCGCCATTTTGATAACGATTATCTTCACGCGCCTCTTTCTGAATTTGATGAATGTCTTCAATGGCTTTATCAAAAACTTCGGCTGCTAACTTATGATAAGCCATGTAATCATGAATATCATCATTTTCAATATAACGAGGAGAGTAACCAAGTCCTTCAAAGAATTTGCGAATATCCACATCTGAAGTTCGAGCAAACAAAGTAGGATTTGAAATTTTAAAACCATTTAAATCAAGAATCGGTAAAATCGCCCCGTCATTTTTAGGATTAATGAATTTGATTGAGTGCCAACTGGTCATCAATGGACCAGTTTCTGCTTCTCCATCCCCAACAACAGCAAAAGCAATTTGTTCAGGTTGGTCAAGAATCGCACCCGTTGCATGAGAAAGAACATAGCCCAATTCCCCACCTTCATGGAGTGAACCAGGTGTTTGTGCGGTCATGTGTGAGCCAATTCCTCCGGGAAATGAGAAACGTTTAAACAAACGTGACATTCCTTCCAAGTCTTGCGTAATCTCTGGATAGGCTTCTGTATAAGAACCATCAAGATAAGATGGAACAACCATGGCTTGTCCACCATGACCGGGACCACCCATATAAAACATCTTTTGATTATACTTGTTAATCAGACGATTAGCATGAGCGTAGAGGAAAGTTTGTCCTGAAACTGTTCCCCAGTGCCCAATAGGATTTGCTTTAAGATTTTCTGCTTTAATTGGTGTTCCTGTCACAGAGAATAAAGGATTTTCTTTCAAGAAAATCATTCCTGCTCCAAGATAAGTGGCTGCACGCCACCATTTGTCAAGCTTTTGTAAATAAGCTTCTGAATTATATTCTGTCATTTTTTCCTCCTGATTTTCCTTCATTATAGGTCAATTGTGCTTGATATTCTAATTATTTGTTCATATATTCACTGGGAAACATTGCTACTCTTTTTCTAAATGATGGACCCGATGAACCAATTCTGCTTCGATTTGTTCCAGCGTTTTACCTTTTGTTTCGATGACTTTTTTACTGGTAAACCAAATCGAAAGAAAACAGCAAGCGGCGTAAATCAGGAAGATTTTCCCCGTCCCAAAGAATGACAGTAATGGTAAGAAAGTCAATGACACCACCCAGTTAGCCGCCCAATTGACCGCAGCACCAAATGAATTCCCTAAACCACGGATTTTAAGTGGAAAAGATTCACCAATCATGACCCACATGACTGGACCCCATGTTGCTGAGAAGAAGGCAATATAAACCGTTAAAGCAATAACCGCCAAATATTTACCAAAACCAATATGAGCATTTTCCGCTAAAATCATGCCGACAGACATCAAAACAAGTGAAATTCCCATTCCCCAAGCCCCAAAATTGAGCATCCAACGGCGATTGACTTTATCCATGACTCGCATGGCAATATAGGTCACAATCACATTGAAAATCCCAATCCCGATATGGGCTAAGAGTGCTGCGCTCGCTCCGAAACCGACTGAAACGAAGATTGATGGGGCAAAATATAATACTGTATTACAACCCATGACTTGTTGGAAAACCGCAAGTCCGATTGCCATAATCAAAACCGGACGTGACATTTTACCAAAAAGCTCTTGCAAGCCTCCTTGTTTTTCTTCTTTGGCCATCAGTTGAATATCAGAAATTTCGGCTTCAATTGAAGTTGGATCATCATTAATCATTCCCAAGATTTCACGAGCGCCTTTTTCATCATCATGACGTAGAAGAAAACGAGGAGATTCTGGTAAAAATAGGCCACCAATAAATAATAAAGCCGCTGGAACAGTCGCTAAACCAAGCATCCAATGCCAATTTCCTGAAACACCTTTTAAAGCATAATTTGAGATATAAGCGAGCAAAATCCCAGTCATAATCATCAATTGGAACATGGTTGATACGCCACCACGAATTTTTGCTGGCGAAAGTTCTGACAGATAAGTTGGAACTAAGGCCGAAGCCGACCCAACGGCCATCCCCAAAATAATACGTGAAATAATAAGAAATTCGGCACTGTTTGAAAGTCCAGAACCTAAAGCTCCGATGAAAAAGATAATTGCTGACAAGAGCAAGAGACGTTTCCGACCGAAACGGTCACTCATTGGGCCAATGACCACGGCACCGATTACTGCACCAATCAAAACGGCTGCTGTAATCCAACCTTCCATCCAAGCCCAAGAGCTGACCTGCCAGCTCTCTTTTTCAATGAAAAGCAAAGCACCTGAGATGACCCCAGTGTCATAGCCAAATAATAATCCACCTAAAGCACCAAAAAAGTAGATGAAAGTGGGAGAAAGTTTTCTCATGATAGTAACTCCTTAATTTTTATTTGCAAGTTATCCTTGCTTGTTATCACCTATAAATGATAGCGCTTCCTGGCTTCTTTTTCTTGTAATGCTTGATATTTTAAAAAGGAAATGTTGCTTATTTTAAAATAAAAAATACTCCTGATTAGGAGTATTTTCACTGACAGATTTATTTTTTCAAAAGACGCGCAGGATTTCCTGCAATCATAGAATGACTGGGAAATGATTTGGTCACAACGCTGCCAGCGCCAACGACAACATCATCCCCCAAAGTAACACCGGGCAAAATAATCACTGACCCACCTAACCAACAATCGTCACCGATTGTGATTGGAGCATCATATTGCCAAGCCGCACGCCTAAGCAACTTGTCTGTGCTGTGATGATTGACCGTAAATAATTGACAGTTCGGCCCAATAAAGCAATGCTTGCCAATCGTAATTTTTCCAGCACTGATGACCTGTAAGCCAGAATTAACAAAGCTGTCAGTACCAATTGAAAAATATTCTGGATATTCTAAACTCGTGATTGGAAAATAAATTTCTGTACTTGCTGACAGATTTGGTAAAAACTCTGTCAGTAATTTTCTGGCCTCATCAAAATTTTCTTTTGCTTTGTCATTAATTTCAGAGATTTTTTGACTACTTCTTTTAACAATTTCTTGTAATTGCTTTTCTTTGCTAAATTGGTACCAATCGCCATTTTTCACTTTGTCAAAAATAGACAATTGGCCAAGTCTTGAAATTTCTTCGTCAGTTAATTCTTTGTTCATTTTCCCTCCAAAAATTTGTTGTCGTTTTTACCATCTGTCAGCAGAATAATTTTCATCAGGCGCACCCATGACGCGTTCGCCTCTTTGTAATAAGTCAATCAACTGCTCATCTCTTGCCGTCAGCGCCCAATCAAATAGATTAATATTTTGCTTTTGCCGATTCGTATTCGTCGATTTGGGAATCGTTGCCACTCCTTTTTGATAGAGCCAGCGCAGAATGATTTGCCCCGTTGATTTATCATATTTTTCAGCTAAATTTTTGATAACTGGGTCAGTCAATTCTTGACCACCATGACCGAGCGGACTCCAAGCCTGATGCTGAATTCCCAACTTTTCAAGATAATCATGCGTGATATGATTTGAGAAATAAGGGTGTGTTTCCAATTGGTCGACTGCTGGCATGATTTTTGCTTTCGTCAGTAAACGGTCCAGATGATTGGCCTCAAAATTTGATAGACCAATGGCTCGTACCATGCCCTCATCATATAAGTGTTCCAAGGCTTTCCAAGTTTCAAAAAAAGGCTTTTCCTTTGGCCAATGGATTAAGTACAAATCCAAATAATCCGTTTGCAATTCTGTCAGTGTTTTTTGAAATGCTGACAGCGTTTTTCCGTAGCCTTGTTCAGATTGGGCCACTTTTCCAGTCAGAAAATATTCTTTTCGAGGATGGTCATAATTTTTCAGCCATTTTCCAAGAGCTATTTGGTTGCCATAACTGGCGGCCGTATCAAAAAGTCGGTAGCCTGCAGACCATGCATTTTCATAGACTTCCTCAAAATTTGCCACATCACTTTCAAGCACTGAGCCAAATCCAACCGCAGGAATTTCCAGTCCATTATTCAATGTAAAATACTTCATCATTCCTCCTAAAAATCCTGTCATGGCAGTCATAACAGGATTTATATTATTTAGTCAAATCTTGATTCGCTGGCTTTCCAAGTGTAAGAACCGTCTGACAAAAGTTTGTCGCCCAATTCTTTGTACTCAAAATCATAAAATTCAGCTTGTTTATCATATCCAGAATAATCTACGGCAGCAAGTCCTACAAAGGCTCCAGTGAAGAATCCACCATAAGTTTGTAGCACATAATCATCTGAAAGGACTGCTGCGTCTAGGACTACAGGAATTTCTATAAATTTTTTGCCGTCAAAACTATATTCATAAGAATATGATTCTTTACGGACTTTGGTGCGGAACCAGACATATTCAGTCCCGTCAGGAATTTTAATGGCCTTATCTTTCAAATAAGACGTGTAATTGCCGCGATTGTTTTCGCCCACTTCAATGACTGCGCCATTGATTTCATTCCAAGTGATAAAGGCAAAGCTCCAATGACGGTCATTATAATAGTTGGTCAAACCAGCCATTTGTTGATAAGAAAATGGGTCAAATTTGACTTTGACTTGAGCATCAAAGTAGAAGGCTTGCCAGCGTCGCGCAATCAATGATAAATCAAAATTATTTGCCAATGAACCCTGACCAATCAATGTTAACTTGCCATTTCCAACCGAGCCCATTTTTTCAGTAAATGGTACCCGTAAAGTATTCCAGTTGATATCCAAAGTCGAACTTGCAAAATCATCTTTTTGACTGTGGTCAGCAGGTGCAAGCGTTTTAATCGCGTCTTTTGGTCCTTCAACAAAAGTTGTTCCACCATGTCCTCCGACAATACGAGGCCAGCCAGCTTCGTCCCATTCCACTTTTTGGATAGAGGTTTCACGTCCTAAAGAACTCCAACCACGAGGGTCTGTGCTTGATTCATTTTCATGATTCCAAGGGCGGGCACACAATGAAGCATAATACCATTCACCATGAGGTGTTGATACTAGACCACCATGGCCTTGTTTTTGAATGTAATTATCAGGCGTGTCGAAGTTTGTAATAAATGGGTCACCGGGTTCAGTTTCAAAGGACAAAGTATCCAACGTTTTCGAGCGAGCCACAACTTCTTGGTGGGTAAAGACTGTCCCACCTTGTGCGGCAAAAAGGTAATAATAATCATTAATTTGATAAAGATGTGGTCCTTCAACCAATTTGACATTTGTACCATTGTAAATCGTTTTAGCTGTTTTAGGTTGTAACTTCATTGTTGTCACATCAAACTCAGTCAATGTGATCCCGTCAAATGGGTGTTTGTATTCACGGTGATCCCATGTTTGTTGAACTAAATATTTACGACCATTTTTATCATGGAAAAGCGAGGCATCAAATCCGACACCGTTGAGTTTAAGTGGGTCTGACCAAGGTCCATTGATATCAGTTGCTGTAGTCAGATAATTGGTCATATCCTTGAAAGCACCATTGACCACCTTAACATCTGTATAAACAAGCCAAAATTTACCGTCAGCATAAGATAAATCAGGCGCCCAGATTCCACCTGAAGCTGAGTTTCCTCTCATATCCAACAAAGTGGTTGTTGACAACGGACTTGGAAGTAGGTTCCAATGTTCTAAATCTTTTGATTCATGTAAGCGAACACCGGGGAACCATTCAAAAGTTGAATTTGCAATGTAATAAGTATCATCTACACGAATAATACTTGGGTCGGCATTAAAGCCGGGTAAGACAGGATTTTGAATTTTTGACATTTTATTTTTTCTCCTTATTTAGAAATTATTGAGCTTCTTTAAGTTGAACACGTTTTTCATCAAGTTGGCGATTAATATCATTAACATCTTTATCAGAAATTGGATAAAGTTGCATGATAATCATTGAGACAATGGCAAGAACTGCAGGAATCCAGATGGCTGTGAGATTAATTCCAGATAAAGCACTGGCGCCTTGAGTGGTTGCTTTTTCGTTGAAGCCGTAAAGTGCAAGGAAAAGTGCGGGTACAGCTCCACCAATAGTAAAACCAATTTTGAAGAATAGACCCATGATAGCATTGATAATAGCTGCATTACGGCGGCCAGATTTCAACTCACCCCAAGAAACGACTTCGGGAACAAGGGCCCACATGAATCCTGTTGCAGAGGTCAAGCCCCATTGTTTAAGGAAAGTGGCAATGTAGGCAAGCGCCAAATTATCATGCATGCCATTCATTGACCAAACCCAAGTCAAAAGTTCGCCCACAACAAACATTCCCAGAAAGAAATGGAAGAAGCCTTTTTTACCAAAAATTTTCTTTAAACGAGGCCAAAAGATTGGAAAGACAATCCCAGGAATTGAGGATACAAGACCGATAGCACCCATCCAAGGCGAATGTTGAACAACAAATTGGTTGAAGAAACCATTAACTGTATTCATGAAGAACATAAATGTAAAAGCCAACATGAAAAAGAGTCCTAAAATAACCAATGGGCGGTTATTTTTAAGTTCTACAAAGATATCTGTTGTCTTAACTTGTGCTGTTTGTTCGGCCGTGGCTACCACACGTTCTTTGGTAAATCGATAACAAAGAAAGAAGGCAATCGCACCTAATACGGCATAGACAAGATAGACAGAAAACCAAGCATTTCGTGCTGATGAGTCTGTATAAGTTCCCAAACTCAACTTCAAACCGAAAAGTCCAGTGTCTTGCAGATGATTGTCTTTTGGTGAAGCCATTTGGACAAACATTGGAAAGAGGGTATAGACAAGTAAGTTTGCCCCATTAGCAAGCATCATACGCGTTGAAGTTAATTTATCAACAGATTCTGCATCGCGGGTCAATGAAGCGTTGAGAGAGCCATAAGGAATATTGACCACCGAGTAAGTCAAGTCCATGACGAAATAAATGATAAAGGCCCAAGCCACATTTCCTTTAACAAATGGGAAAGGGGCAAAGAGTAAAAGGGCAAAAATCATGAGCGGAATTCCTGCTCGCAGTATCCAAGGACGATATTTACCAGATTTTGATGTATGTTTATCGATAAATGTTCCAACCATAGGGTCCCAAATGACATTGATAATCCGAACAACGGCGAAAATGACAGAAGCAATCCCAAGACCAATCGCATTGACCGTGGTCATATAAAGAAGTAAAAATCCTCCTACGGTTCCAAAAGTTAGGTTATTGGCAAAATCGCCAAAACCGTAAGAAACTCGCTCCCATAAGGTCAGTTTGTGATACTCCTCTTGCTGGAGCGCGTGTTGTGTATTGTCATTCATTGACAATTACCTCCCTTTTATTTTTATAAAAATAAATACATTTTTACTGACAAATCTGTCAGTAAATTTTTAATCAATTGTAAATAAATATTCTGTTTTGAAAACTTTTTTCTGACCAGCTCTAAGCTCAATTGTTCCCCATTCAGGATGATGAACAAGATCAGGAATTTCTTGAAATTCTATAGCAATTCCACGATTCTTCGACATGGTTCGACCATTGATAATCGAATTTCTTTCGGGATTTGTCGCCGTATAAATGACGACAGCTTGTCGGTCAGTTTTTGCGATTAATTTGCGACCTGACAGCGGATCAAAAAGTGTCAGACTCTGATGACCCTCAGGATTGAAAACAAAACAGTCGTCCAATCCTTGCGGATATTGCTTGAGCAAATCGCCAATCAAAATGTTTTCTTTGAGCGGATAAAAGTCATCATCAACACTCAGCAGACGACCAGTTGGAATATTTTCTAGATTGGTTTCGACAATCTGGTCAACATCAGCTTGTAAAATATGACCTTCAGTTGTCGTTACTTCTGCTGACAGATTAAAATAAGGATGCCAAGCAGGATTGAAAACTGTATCAGTTGCTGACAGGCCTGATAGAATGACTTCTAGCTTGCTGTCAGTCAATTTATAAGTGACTTCTGCTTGAATTTGACCCGGAAATCCTGATTCTCTGTCAGTCAGACTCAATCTAATGCCGGCAGATGATTCATTTTCAAAAGTTTCGTAATCCCAAAACTGTCTTTCCCAACCATGACTTCCTGAATGTAAAGTGTTCTTTCCTTCATTTGCCTCTAAGCTGACAGAATCATAAGTAGCGCCTGAAATACGCCCGGCTACTGGGCCACAAATTACACCGTAATATCCTCCGTCATTTACATAGGTTTCGGAATTGTCTTTAGATAAAAGGATATTTTCAAACTTTCCATTTTTATCAGGAGCGTAAAGTTGATGGACACGCGCCCCAAAATCATGGACAACGATGGTGAGTCGTTCATTTGATAATGTAATCTGACTGATTGATTTGTCAGCGCTAAAAGGCAAAGATTTTTTGGAAATAGTAAATGTCATTATCAGCCTTCGTCATTGAATTCTACTAATTGATGAGAAAGTCCTGCTGTCGTTTGATAGGCTTCTTTCCAAATTTGATAAATTTGCTCATAACGTGCTACATTTTTCGGATTGGGTAAGAAAGTCGCTTCTTTATAATGAACAAAAGCCTTAGTGACGGCTTCTAAACTATCATAAAGTCCACAGCCAAAAGCAGCAATCATACAAGCGCCAAGTCCCGGTCCTTGCTCAACAGTCAAACGAATCATTTCTGAATTAAAAACATCTGCTTGCATTTGCATAATGTCGGGATTTTGAGCACCACCGCCTACGGAAATTAAACGTTTAAACTTCTTGTTTTTCGTTTTTTCCATGATATCTTTAGAATCACGCAATGAAAAAGTAATTCCTTCAAGAACCGCTCTTGAAAAATGTTTTTGTTCATGATGAGCAGAAATCCCTAAGAAACTCCCGCGAATTTTTGAGTCAAAATGCGGCGTTCTTTCGCCCACAATATATGGTGTAAAGAGCAATCCTTCTGAACCAGGAGAAACCGTGTAAACTTCTGACAAAAGTTCATTAAAACTCAAGCCTTTTCCAAAAGTTTCCTTGTACCAGTTCAAAGAATTTCCGGCAGCCAAGGTTACACCCATTGAGTAATAAGCGCCCGGAACCGTGTGATTAAAGAAATGGAGTTTTCCTTTGTAATCCGCAATCTTTGGCTCGAAAGCTGACACGACTCCTGAGGTTCCCATTGAAATCAAGCCGACTTCTTCATTAATCAAGCCGACACCCAGAGCCGCTGCTGCATTATCGGCTCCGCCAGCAAATACTTTAACTTCATTTGCCAGTTTGTAGCGTTCGGCTATTTCTGCTTTGACCAATCCTGTTTGAGCAGTTGATTCAAGTAAGTCAGGTAAGATAGCCATGTCAATATCGAAAGTTTGAGCAATTTCTTTTGACCATTGTTTTTTCTCAATGTCCAAAAGCAAAGTTCCTGCTGCGTCAGAAAATTCGGTATAAATATTTCCTGTCAACCAGAAGCTCAAGTAATCTTTTGGCAACATGATTTTTTTAACTCGTGACCACACTTCAGGTTCATTTTCTTGGAGCCAAAGAATTTTTGGTAAAGTAAATCCTTCAAGAGCAATGTTTTTTGTAATCTCTAAGAGACGATTCCCAAGTCTGTCAGTAATTTCTTGACACTGTTTACTTGTTCTAACATCATTCCAAAGAATGGCTGGATAAACTGGCGTATTATTTTCATCTAAAACGACTAATGAATGCATCTGACCAGAAAAACTGATGCCTGCAAGTTGCTGACCAAAATCCGAAACTTCTACTGACAAACCTGTCAGTACTGATTCAAGGGCCACAACCCAATATTCTGGACGTTGTTCAGAATAGCCTTGTTTTGGCGTATCAATTTGGTATTCAGCAGATTTTGTCGTAATTAAATTACCAGCTTCGTCCATCAAAATTCCTTTAAGGCTTGATGTTCCTAAGTCAATTCCTAACACATAAGTCATATCTTTTTCCTATTTCTTATATTTTTTAATCAATGGTGAACTTCTATAATAAAATTTTAGAGTTACCTGTCATTTTTAATTTTTTGTAAATTTTAGATAAGTACAATCCAACCAACCAGATTCACCACTGCTTTCAACTAGAAAACTATTTTCTGTAACCTTTCCAATTGCTAGACCCATTTTTTGCCACTGAGCAAAATGCTGTGAAATAGAAAGGGTTCCTTTTTGTCTTGGACTTTGTCTAATCGCAAAATATTGAGTAAAAGTTTGATTTCCGTCAATAGAGGGCTGGTCTTCTCTAACATTTTTAATGACTTGATAAGTCGCTCCATCAAGTTGATATGTCCCAAGCACATTACCTTGCGTTGTAGCGGTTGTAATCGGAGTTTTTTCCGACTGAGCTCCATTACCAAACCAATCATCGACAATATAATACTCGACAAGCTTTTCATTAGGGTCAGTCGCAGTTTCATTACGAATCCAGCCATAAATCCCTATATAGTTATAATTTCCTGCTGTTCCTTCTCCAGATTTTTTATAACTAAACTGACAAGAAATATTTCCAATATTTTTAATGTCTTCTCCAGCATTCGTCCAACTATAGCCAACACGTGCTAAAAAATCATCCGAATCTGACCAAGTCGCCTTAAAAGCTGCACCACCTCTTTGTGATGCCCCATACCAAGAAAGCGTATGTTTTACCCCTCCCTGATACCATAAAGTATAGTCATAGGGGCTTGTGCCTAATGTTTGTGGACCATTACTTTGTGCTTGAAAAGTTTGTACCGTTGGATTTTTTTCATTTTTATCTAGTAATTTTTTATTTTTACAAGCTTGCAAGCCTAATAGAGCAAAGATGATTAGACTTATTAGAGTGAATTTTTTAGTTCCTCTTCTCATTGTTTTTCCTCAAACTTTACGGATTTTGTAAAGCTATTTCATAACAACAAAAAAATAAGTTATCTCGCAAGTTTGATAAAACCTCACGAGATAACTTTATCAAAGTTTAAACAAGATAGTCATTCAATACTGATTTGATATATTCTAAGTGGTTAGAATCAAGTTCGATGTCTTCCCCATGCTCAAGAGCATAAGCAGCAAGACTTTCAAAAGTTGCTGTTCCATTTTCGATAGATTGACCAACTTCTGTCTTCTTGTATGAACTATAACGTTCTTCAACAATATCAGACAAGAATTTGTCTTCAATGATGGCTGCTGCACCTTTAAGCGCACGTGCATAAGTATCCATCCCTGCAATATGAGCCAAAATCAAATCTTCTGCTTTGAAACTTGTACGACGGACTTTGGCATCAAAGTTAATTCCGCCTTTACCAAGCCCACCGTTCAAAAGAATTTGGTGCATAGCAAGCGTGATATCAATGACAAGTGTTGGAAATTCATCAGTATCCCAGCCGAGCAAATAATTTCCTTGATTGGCATCGATTGAACCTAAGGCACCAAAAGTACGTGCAGTATTTAATTCGTGTTCAAAAGTATGACCAGCCAACCAAGCATGGTTTGTTTCAAGATTGAGTTTGAAATATTTGTCCAAATCATATTTTTGCAAGAAAGCAAGAGCTGTCGCTGCATCAAAGTCATATTGGTGAGTCATTGGTTCTTTTGGTTTTGGTTCAATCAAGAAAATAGGCAAATGGTTAATTGATTTTGCATAATCAATCGCCAAATGGAAGAATTTTGCCATGTGATCCATTTCAAGACCCATGTCTGTGTTCAAAAGTGATTCGTAACCTTCACGGCCACCCCAGAAGACATAGTTTTCACCACCAAGTTTTTTAGAAAGTTCAAGTCCTTTTTTGACTTGAGCAGCACCATAAGCAAAAACTTCAGCACGGTTTGATGTCGAAACCCCATTCATATAACGTGGGTTTGAGAACATATTTGCCGTATTCCAGAGGAGTTTAATGCCTGTTTCTTTTTGTTTTTCAAGAAGATGGTCAGTAATTTCATCTAAGTTTGCATAAAATTCTTTCAAAGAATTTCCTGTAGGCGCGATGTCAATATCATGGAAACAATAATATTTAACACCCAATTTTTCGGCAATTTCAAAGAAAGCATCTACTCGACGATGAGCACGGTCAAGTTCAGAGCCACCTTCCAAATCCCAAGGACGTTCCATTGTGGCACTACCAAATGGGTCAGCCCCGTCCATCGTAATTGTATGCCAAAAAGCAAGGGCGAAATGAAGCTGTTCTTCCATTGTTTTCCCAGCAACCACTTCTTCTGGGTTATAATGGCGGAAGGCAAACATGTTTTTAGTTTTTGTACCTTCGTATTTGATAGGTGCGATGTCGTTAAAGTAAGCCATTTTTATAGCTCCTCCTCTTTATGATATTAATATTATTTTCAAACTCGAAATTACTACTATACATTTGTTGTAATGTATGTCATAATAATAGTGATTAGGAGAGAATGAACATGAAAAACGAATTAGAGAATATTTATCACTCAAAAATAAATAATCTTAATTTTTTACTTGTTGATATTACTTACCGTAAACCTCATCTTCATTTTGACATTGAATTAGCTTTTGTCTTAGAAGGGGTCGGTACTGTAACCACTCAAGAAAATTTCTTTGAAATCACTGCTGGACAAGCTATTATTTTTAATAGTTGTCAGGTTCATGAGCTTTCATCAAGTGACTCTATGAAACTGTTAATTCTGCAATTTTCATCAGAAATTTTTAAAATTATCTTCCCTCAACTTGATAAAATTTATTTTGAAAGTCACCCTTTCAATCTAGAAAATCAACCTGAAACCTTGAAATTACTCTTGCAAGCAGCCTTAAGTTATTTTGCTGATGATAAGAATAATTCTTTACGAACTCACGGCTATACTTCACTTTTACTAGACCGTTTGTTAAGTATTTCTGAGTACAGTATTTTAAGCAGCTCTGAACAAAATAAATTGATGGACCTGCAAGAGCGAATGGAGCGGATTTCTTCCTACATCCATGAGAACTACGACCACAAAATTTCTCTGGAAATGATTGCCTCACATGAAGGATTGTCCCGAACTTATTTTTCTCATTTCTTTAAAAGTAATTTTGGGATAAATTTTAATGAATATTTAAATAAAATCCGTTCAGAAAAAGCAAGAACACTCCTTTCTTCTTCCAAAGATAATTTACTAAACATCGCTTATATGTGTGGCTTTTCGGATATCCGAACACTCAATACTGCTTTTGTCAAATCCTATGGCGTTTTGCCAAAAGATTTTCGGAAAAACAATGTTCTCTTCCCCAATCTGAACTATATGACTTTCAATCAAGATAAAATTGATAATCAAGTTTTTTATTCTGATAGGGGTTCTCTTGATATTTTGCAATACTATCTCGAAAAACAATTTTGAAAAACAATTAATTTTAGCTCAATGTTTTTACTTGTTAATGATACCGCTTTCCAAAGAGTTTATCTTACTGATTTGTTCTTTTTTTTAGGGGAAATGTTGTCATTTTACCCTATCCAAAGTAAATAAAAAAAATACTTGATATTAATCAAGTATTTTTTAATCCCAAATTTTTGTGGCTTTAATTTCATTAATTGTTTTGTCAAAATCATTCGTTAAGATAGTAACATGTCCCATCTTTCGGTTATGTTTAGCATCAGGCTTTCCGTAATCATGTTGATGCCAATCCGCATGATTATGATTGAGCGCCTTAACGGCTTCCACATGTTGTCCTAAAACATTTAACATGATAGCCGCATTTAAGAGTTTGGGTTCTGGTAAATCTTCTCCTAAAATTCCTTTGATATGCAAGTCAAATTGATTGAAATCACAGGCTTCAATGGTAAAATGACCACTATTATGCGGTCTTGGCGCAAGTTCATTGACATAGATTTGACCCTCAGCTGTTAAAAACATCTCAACACAAAGCGTTCCAGAAAGTTTCAATTTCTCTGCAATTGATCTCGCAATTTTATTAGCTTCGTCAGTGATTTTGTCAGTCACACGGGCTGGTGAAATCGTCTGATGCAAAATATTTTCGCGGTGCTCATTTTCGGCCAAAGGAAAAGTAACATACTCATGACCATTTCCACTAATGATGACTGAAATTTCACGGTCAAATGAAATAAAATCTTCTAAAACACATTCGGAAATTTCTGTCAGTGATTGAGCAGCTGACAAGTCTTGGTCCGTCTTTAAAACTACTTGTCCATGTCCATCATAACCTCCCATCGTCGTCTTCAAAACTTGTTTTTTAGTGACGACTTGCGGAAGTTTTTCTTTTGAATCAATCAATTGCCATGGAGCAACTTTGACTTTTGCTTCATTTGTCAAAAATTCTTTTTCAAAGCGTCGGTTTTGTGTAATCTCTAGCAAACGAATTCCTTGAGGAATCTTGACGCAAGCTTCAATCTCATGGAGTGCTTCTGCTGAAACATTTTCAAACTCATAAGTAATAACATCGCAAGCATAGGCAAGTCGCAATAAATTTTCTACATCATCATAAGGAGCAACAATGAGTTCATCAGATACTTTTGCCGCTGAGCAATTTGGATTAGGGTCTAGAGTAATCACCTTATGCCCCGTATATTGAGCGGCAATTGCCATCATCTGTCCAAGCTGACCTCCACCAATGATTCCAATCGTTTGCTTTGTATTCTTTATCACAAGTTTTCCTACCCTTCATTTTTAGAAATCTAACCGCTTTTGTATTTTTATTAAATCATTTCAATTCATTGTTTGATTGCTCAACCATTTCTTGAGCGGCTGCCCGATAGTTCACTAATTTATTGTATAAATCATCATCATTATTTGCCAAAAGTTGCAAGGCAAATAATGCCGCATTTTTTGCCCCAGCCTCTCCAATTGCCATTGTCGCTACAGGAACACCTGCTGGCATTTGAACAATTGAATAAAGCGAGTCAAGACCGGATAAAGCCCGTGATTTGATTGGCACACCAATCACCGGAACAAGCGTTTGAGCAGCAACCATTCCTGGTAAGTGTGCAGCTCCACCAGCGCCAGCAATGATAACCTTATAGCCTTGGTCATGGGCCTGATTGGAAAATTCAGCCATTAAAGCCGGTGTCCGATGAGCTGAGACAACTTTTTTCTCATAAGCTAACCCAAAATCATCTAAAATCTTCGCTGTTTCTTTCATTGTGGCCCAGTCTGAACTTGAACCCATGATAATTGCAACTTCTGTCATTTTATTTTCTCCAAATATCTTAAAATTTCTTTTTCATTTAAATGAATATCTGCAAAATCTAATGCTTGATTACTTCCAACTGCAATTGAAAGCTCTGCATGCCGAAGTAATTGGACATCATTATCATCATTTCCAAAAGCAATATATTCTTCTTTAGGAAAATACTGACGCAATGTGGTGTATTTATTTACTCCTTTAGCGGTTAAATCAATACTTTTCGCTTCTTCATGCCTAACAATTTCAAGATTTAGTTTTTTCAATTCATGCAAGATTATTTCTGATTGAGGGTTGAGTAGGTTGCATTTGATTGCTCTGTCAATTTCTGATAGAGAAATATTTTTGGCTAAGTGACACTGGTCAACCTTGTCATTAATTTGCGCTCTTTCTTCATTCCTATTTAAGAGCGCATAGTTCCAATCAGAATCAACTAGATAGTCCAAATCTTGGTCAGTAATTATTTTTTTTATTAACAAAAAATCATGCGCTGAAATAGGTTGTACAATCTCAATTTGTTGCTGCTTATTTCTGACAATTGAGCCATTCCCACCTATCAACAGCTCTTTTGGAAAGGCTGATAAAAGTGGTAACATATCTCGAATGGGCCTAGCCGAAGCAAAAATCAGTTGATTTTTTAATGATAGTTCTGTCAGAGATTCTAAAAGTTCTAAGGAAATGCTTTTGCCATCAAAAGAGATTGTCCCATCAAGGTCAAAAACAAAAATCATGTCATCTCCATTTCTAGACTACTTTTCAAGAGTAAAAATTCTATCAGCAATCTTTCAAAACTTTGATTAAGTTATTTAACGGCTTTTGAACCAATGTCATGCCGATAAAAGAGCCCTTGATTATCTAATTTATCAAGTTTATCATAGAGTGATTTCTGCGTACTTTCGATATCTTTTCCACTTTCAGAAAGAAGATATACACGTCCACCACTACTTACAAGTTGATTGGCTTCATTCTCTATTACCCCTGCATAATAGACATTCAGCTCTTTAGGAATATCAGGAAGAATGCTTCCTGTTTTTGCTTGAGCTGGATAACCCTCTGAGGCGACAACGACTCCCAAAGTTACACCTGTTTCAAGCCATTCTAATGTTGGCACATCTCCAGCTAAAATATCAATGATTGCCTGTGCCAAATCACTTTTAAGCCTAGGCAGAACAACTTGGGTTTCAGGATCACCAAACCTTGCATTAAATTCGATTGTCTTGACCCCATCTGTTGTCAAAATCAATCCCGCATAAAGAACACCAGTAAACGAATTTCCCTCGTTAATCAATCCCGCAACCGTGGGTTTCACAACTTTTTCTAAAGCTTCATTTATCACTTCTTTAGGAAGGTGAGGGACTGGGGAGTAGGCCCCCATACCACCTGTATTTGGTCCTTTATCACCATCAAAAGCACGTTTATGGTCTTGAGCAATTGGCATTGGATAAATCTTTCCTTGATGAACAAAACTAAATAAAGAAAACTCCTCCCCATCAAGAAACTCTTCAATCACAACTTTCCCTTGGCTTTCAGAAAATATATCTGCTAATGCCGCTTGCGCACTTGCAATATCAAAAGCAACTGTTACTCCTTTTCCGGCCGCTAATCCATCTGCTTTAATCACAATGGGAACCCCATGTTGTTTAAGATGTGAGAGCGCTGGTTCTAAAGAATCAAAAGTTGCATAATCTGCCGTAGGAACACCATATTTTTTCATGATTGACTTTGCAAAATCTTTAGAGCCTTCAAGTTCGGCAGCTTTTTTTCTTGGTCCAAAGATAGTTAGATTTTTCTCTTCAAAAGCATCAACTAGGCCATTCATAAGTGCTGTTTCTGGTCCGACAAAACTTAAGTCAATGTTCTCTTTTTGAGCAAATTCAACCAATTCATCATTTGAAAGTTCGGAAATACCAACTATTTGAATTCCATCTTTTTTCATTCCTGAATTTCCTGGAGCAACAAATACTTTTTCAACTTGAGGGCTTTCCATAAATTTTTTTGCCAGAGCATGTTCACGGCCACCTGAGCCAATTACTAAAATTTTCATCATTTCTCCGATATTTTCGATTCTTCCAAATTCTTATGATTGCGATTAATACAGCAATTCATTTAAATATTTTATTGTTTTTTCACTTCTCTATTTGCTCTTTCTAAATTGTTAAAGCAGCAAGTTGAGACCCTTTTTTTAACGAAGAGTTATCGTCCTCGTTTTGTTCAGTCATAAATCTTATATTTCTATCTTAAAAGAATTACTAGAAAAGAAAAAGCCTGAGCAAAAATTTCAGAAAATAAGAGGTTAGATTGTTCGGAATTTACTTGGATTTCAATTCTCGTTTTTATAAAAATTTATAGATTACCTTTTATTTATTTTTTCTTCCTATCGCATTTTTCTTTAAAAACATGTAAAATAAATTTAAGTAGAAATAGAAAGTAGAATATCATGGCGACTCAACCAACAAAAGACAAAATTATTAGCAGTAGCTGGGAACTTCTACAAGAGCTTCCACTCACAGAATTTTCAATGCGCAAATTAGCTAGTCGGCTAGGAATGACCGTCTCTTCTCTTTACTATCATTTTTCAAGTAAAGAGGCACTTTTTGCTGAACTGATTGATAAAGCCAGCCTTGAAATTATTTTTCCAGCAAACGAAAAAACTTGGCAAAATCGCCTTTTGGTTTATGGAAAAAATATTTATACTGTTTTAGAATCTTATCCAAATCTTGCTCAATTGATGATGGATTATCCACCAGAATCCGAAAATTATCTGCGACTTTTTGACAAACTTTTGATGATTGTAGATGATCTTAATCTCACTGATGACCGTAAATTTTATACTGTTAACCTTTATCTAAATTTTATCTACAGCAGTAAAATAGATAGTGATCGCTTAGTAGAACAGCCCGAAAAACCTCTTTCGACTGTCAAAATTCCTCTTGTTCAACTTGCTCCTTTTCTCGATAAATATTGGCAGACAGAAAGTCTTACCAGCTTAAGTTCGTCTGAAAGTTTTGAATTTGGACTAGAACTTATCATTTCGGGCATCGAAAAAATGGTTCAAACTGATTAATTCATAAAAAACTTCTAAAAGGAAGTTTTTTTTCTTGACTTTGCTTTAGAACAATGGTATTATTTTTACCGAACAGTGTTCTAAAACAAAAAAAGAAGGTTCTTATGAATAATACAAGTGATTTTAATTTAAAAAAAGTCTTACCCGCAGTTTTAACAATTGCGATTGGGATGCTTTTAGTTATGATGGATACCACCATCATGAATGTGACACTTCCACATATCCAAACTGCTTTTCATCAAAATTTATCTAATAGTCAGTGGCTCATTACCGCTTATACTCTGGCTATGGCAACGGTTATCCCTTTTGCAGGTTTTCTGGGGGACCGCTTTTCAGATAAACGTATTTTTGCTCTGGCAATCATTTTTTTCACCATTGCTTCACTCTTGGCAGCAAATGCGCATTCTCTTCAGAGTTTAATTATTTGGCGAATTGCCCAAGGCTTGACTGGTGGCGTCGTTGCTCCAATAGGAATTGGGATGTCCTTTAAAGTTATTCCAATGGAAAAAAGAGGCTCTATGATGGGAATTTTGGGCTTACCCATGCTACTTGCACCGACAATTGGTCCAGCACTTTCTGGTTTTTTAGTAAAATATTTTAATTGGTCAACTGTTTTTTTGATTAATCTTCCTGTAGGAATATTGGCACTTATTTTCATCCTCTTATTTCTTCCTAACTTTCCAGCAAATAAAGCAAGTAAAATTGATTTAAAAGGCGCTCTTCTTTCTCCCTTTGCTTTTCCGATTTTAATTTATGGTGTGCATATTGGTGCAGATAAAGGTTGGTCAAATCCAAGCGCTATCGCTTTTATGTCCGTTGGTTTACTGATGCTCCTTTTGTTTATCCTCGTTGAATTACGTGTCGAAAACCCACTTTTACATTTGCGAGCTTTCACGATTCCTGAATTTACAAAAGGTATTTCACTCATGTGGCTCAATCAAATTGTTGTGTTTGGAGCCATGCTTCTTGTTCCTCTCTACTTGCAAAATATTGTGGGACTTTCCTCTGTTAATACCGGATTAATGATGGTTCCACAAGCGATTGCAAGCTTTTTAGGAATGACAATTGGTGGTCGAGTTTTTGATAAATTTGGTACGAAAGCCGCGGTTCTTCCTGGCTTTACACTTGGCGGAATCAGCCTCATCTTATTCGCGCAAATTAGTCCGCACTCTTCATTGACTTTTACGCTTTGTGCGATTATTTTACTTGGTTTAAGCCAAGGTCTGGTCAATATGCAAGTCAATAATCACGCACTACAAGCCGTTCCAATGAAAAACATTAGCCGAGTGACACCTTTAACCAACGAAATGATGCAAGTGGTCAACTCATTTGCAATTGCCTTTCTGACAGCATTTTTAAGTAGTCAAATCAAAAATCAAAGTAGTCTTTCTCCATTACAAGCTAATTTAACAGCCTTCCATCATACTTTCTGGCTTCTTCTTATCTTCGTATCCGTAGGATTTATCTCAAGTCTCTTTTTAAGAAAAAAAGTAAAAGTATAAATAAAAAAACACTGTTAAACAAACAGTGTTTTTTTATTACCAATTTTTAACCAATGATGGAATTTCTAGTAAATCTTGAATTTGTACATCTGGTTGTGCTTCGCCAGTCACTTCCAATTGTTTGGGGTTGTACCAGATTGTTTTAATTCCAGCTCTATTCCCACCTAAAATGTCGGTTGCTAGAGAATCACCAACAATTGTAAATTCCTTTTTGTTCGCTGCTTCAATGTGATCAAAAACGTAATCAAAGAAGGCAAGAGAAGGTTTATGATGACTAACTTCTTCGCTGATAAAGATTTCTCGAAAATGGTCAGAAATTCCAGATTCAAATATTCGTGGGCGTGAAACACGTGAAGTTCCATTGCTGACCACATACATTTCTGCTTCTTTTGCTGACAGTTCTGTCAGTAACTCATTTGCGTGATTGATTAGCTCGTGACCTTGTGATAAGTAAAGTTGGTATTCATCATCAACCGCTACTGGATTATAGTTTACTGACACATTTAAAGCTCGAAAAGCATGGTCAAATCGCGTGCTCAATAATTCTTCTCGAGAAAGCTTTTCCGATTCATGTAGGCGCCACAAGGCTTTATTTTCGCGTGAATAAGTCGCTCGGTTTTCTTGATTATCTTCAATTTGATAATGGGCAAAAATTTTCCCCAAAGCATCATATTCTGCTTTATCAAAATCAAGTAGAGTGTTATCGATATCAAAAAGTAGTACAGTCATTTCTATTTCCTTTGCTAAATGTATTCTTTGCATTCCTTACATTATAGCAGAAAAAAGTATCGAAAATTATTTTTTAGATTGTAGATGACAAAAAATCTACCCTAAGGCAGATTTTTAATTAATGTCTAAAATGGCGGAGTCCAGTAAAGACCATCGCAATACCATATTTATCACATGCTTCAATCACTTCTTGATCACGAACAGAGCCACCCGGTTGAACGATTGCCTTAATTCCCGCTTTGGCAATTTCATCAATATTGTCCGCAAATGGGAAAAAGGCATCTGAGCCAAGTACGGCATTTTCTTGAAGAAGGGCGTCCTTATCAGCAGTCGCTTCCAAGGCAATTTTTACCGAGCCGACACGATTAGTTTGCCCAGGGCCAACGCCAAGCGTTTGGTGGTCATTTGTTACAATGATTCCATTTGATTTGACAAATTTTACTGCTTTCCATGCAAATTTAAGGGCCGCCATTTGTTTGTCAGTTGGTTGAACTTTAGTCGCCACTGTCCATTCTTTCGGATTTTCGAGTATAACATCTTGATTTTGAACGAGAAGCCCCCCAAGTACCCCTGTCACGAGCGCTTCTTTTTCTGATTGCTCTTTTTTAGAAAAATCAACGGTCAAAAGACGAATATTTTTCTTTTTACTCAAAATATCCAAGGCCTCTTTACTATATGATGGAGCAATAATAATCTCAAGGAAAATCTTGCTCATTTTTTGAGCCGTTTCCTCATTGACTTCTCTATTTAAAACGATAATTCCACCAAAAATCGAAACAGGGTCCGCTTCATAAGCATAATCCCAAGCTTGTTCAATATTTTTGGCTGTTCCAATCCCACAAGGGTTCATATGTTTGAGTGCTACGACTGTTGGTTCTTCAAAATCTCTTGCAATTTGCAAAGCTGCATCAGCATCACGAACATTGTTATAACTTAATTCTTTACCATGAAGTTGATGACTTTGCGCAATAGAGTAAGTTGTTGGTAATCCTGATTCATAAAAATCAGCACTTTGTTGTGGATTTTCACCATAACGCATCCCTTGTTTAAGGTCATAAGTCAAGGTTAATTTTTCGGGTTTTGTATTTTCTACTGGAAATTCTTCTGTCAAATATTGCGCAATGAGGGCATCATAACTTGCAGTATGACGAAAAACTTTTGCTGCAAGTTGCTGACGAAGACCTAAACTTGTTTCGCCTGTTACTGACATCTCTGTCAGTACTTTTTCATAATCATTTGGGTCACAAACAACTGTGACTGCCGCATGATTTTTAGCTGCTGAACGCAACATTGACGGCCCACCAATATCAATTTTTTCAATCATTTCTGCTTGACTACCACCAGCAAGCAAAGTTTCTTTGAAAGGATATAAATTTACAACAACTAGGTCAATCGGAGAAATATGATGTTCAGCCATTGATTTCATGTGACTGTCCAAATCTCTACGTCCAAGGAGTGCACCATGAATCAGCGGATGTAATGTTTTAACTCGACCATCCATCATTTCTGGAAAGCCAGTCACTTCATCAATTGCAATATTCGGAATTTTTTCTTGGTCCAGAACAGCTTTTGTTCCGCCTGTTGAGATAATTTCCCAACCCAACTCCTGAATTTTCTTTGCAAATTCTACAATACCTTCTTTGTCTGAAACACTGATAAGCGCACGTTTTGACATGATTTCCTCCAAGTTTTTTACTGACAGTTCTGTAAGTCAAGATTTTTCTTCTAAAAGTACTGACAAGTCTGTCAGTAACTATTTATCATGTCTTTATTTTACATTTATCGTTTGGAAATAAAAAGCGCTAGTTTAACAACTAGGCCTTTTTTAATTTTATTGTTCGGAAATAACTTTCATTCTTTAATCAAGAATTCTTCATTGAAAATTCCAATATATGGCAATTGACGATAACGTTCTGCATAATCAATTCCATAACCTACGATAAAAGCATCTGGTACTTCAAAACCGACATAATCAGCGTCAATATCTACTTTACGACCACTTGGTTTGTCTAATAAAGAGATGATTTTTACTGAATGCGCTTGACGTCCTGTCAGCAATTTTTTAAGATAGAGCAGAGTATTTCCAGTGTCAATGATATCTTCAACAATCAAAATATCACGACCGTGAGCCACGGTTGATAAATCTTTCAAAATTCGAACTTCACCAGATGATGAAATTCCGTAACCATAACTGGTGACGTCCATAAAATCAACTTCAGCATCAATTGATAATTCTTTAAGAAAATCAACCGTAAACATGATTGAGCCCTTCAAAATCCCGACAACGAGGGGATTCTTTCCCTCATAATCTCGTGAAACAACTTCAGCAAGCGCTTTGACACGTTCAGCAATTTGTTCTCTAGTAAATAAAACTTCTTTTAAATGTGGATGCATTTTTCTCTCCAATTTTTTTCACAATATGTTTCTATTTTAGACTTTTTTAGAGAGAAGAAAAAGACCAGAAGTCTGACTTTGGTCTTTTTTAGCTTACAACGTTCGGAAATAGAAATTTTTCAAAAACATAAT
Source organism: Lactococcus sp. (assembly GCF_036648155.1). Lineage (NCBI taxonomy): Bacteria > Bacillati > Bacillota > Bacilli > Lactobacillales > Streptococcaceae > Lactococcus > Lactococcus sp. Next base: position 80,182 of record NZ_JAVXIY010000009.1, read on the forward strand.
TTTCTTAATCAACTTTAATAACTCCCAAATCCAACATAGTTTGTGCCGTTTGAATGATAGCTGCTTCACCTGAACGTGGTTTCCAGTCTAAAAGTTTAACTGATTTTTCATTTGAACAAGCTGTGTTTTGCCCCAAAAATGTAGCTGGCATCGCCAAACTTTTATCAAATCGAGCTAAAATTTTAACTAAAAAGTCGGGAATTACCTGAGTAGATACTTTTTTAGCCTTTGTACCAAACTCCTTTTTCAAAAACTCAGCTTGCTTTTTATAAGTAATATTTTGGCCTGAAGTTGCAATGAAACGTTGACCAATCGCTTCATCTTTTTCAAGAGCTAGCAAATGTAAATCAGCAACATCACGAACATCAACATAGTCAAATGCTAAATTTAAAAGTCTGGGCATTTTACCTTCAAACATATTTTTTATAGCCGCGCTAGAATGTGAAAAATCATTCCCAAGAATCGGTCCCATAACAGCCGTAGGTAGAACTGAGGCTCCTTCAATACCATAAGATTTGGCAAGTTTCCAAAATTCCATTTCAGCCATCGTTTTAGACCGTTGATAAGCATTAATTGGAGCATCAAGCTTTGTCCAGTCTTTTTCTGTGAAGATTTCTGGATGATGCTTATGCCCCGCTAAAACAGCGCCCGATGCTGAGGTCAAAACCACTCGTTTAACTCCTGCTTCCTTAGCTGCTTTCATCACAAACTTCACTCCATCTACAGCCATTTTCACCATTAAATCATCAGCGTCAGGACGTTGCAAGGGTGTTGGAGAAGCGACGTGGATGACAGAATCCACTCCAGTCATTGCTTGACTCCATCCTTCTTCTTTAGTTAAATCCGTTTGAACAAAGTCTAGGTCAGTAAAATCAGCAATCCCTCCTTGCTTCATCATTTTCTTCACTTCTTCTTGTCTAGACATCGTCCGCAAGGTCGCCCGTACTCGATAGCCTTTTTTTAATAAAGCAATCATGATGAACATAGCAATATAACCCGAACCACCAGTTACTAGTATTAATTTTTTATTTGTATTTGTCATTTTTCTCTCCTTTTTCTCTCTCAACAACATCCGTTACACTTGAAACTCATGTGGAATTATTGTACGATAGAAGTAGTAAAAATACAAGCTTAAAATCCGCTTGTGTGACAACCTAAGGAGATGTGTAATGGCAGCGACGAACTATTCCCAAACCATCAAAAATGATACAAAAGATTTTATTACTACAGCTATTCTACAGCTTTTGGGCATTCAAAAAACATCTGAAAAACCAAAGACTCTTGCTCAACTGACCGTTTCAAACGTTTGTCAGCGGGCCGGAGTCAGTCGAATGGCATTTTATCGTAATTTTGATTCAATCAATCAAGTCATCTATCAATACTATCAACCACGAATTTCTGAAAGTTTTGAAATCATTCGCCAGAATGTGTCCGCAACAATAAAAATTGAGAACCAATTAAAATTTTTTGAAGACTTCAAAAATGACCTCTACCTTTCTGAAAGTCAAGGCTATGAGCCCATCATTCGTCAGATTTATATTGAAGAAATTGAAAAATTTTACGAAGAAACAAATGACGAATATTTCATTACTTTTGTGGCAACTGGAGTTTATGCTGTTTGGCGAAAATGGTTAATGAATGGTCAAGATAAACCAATTGAAGAAATTCATGAACTCATCAGAAAAATTGTCACGATTTAAGTAATAAAAAAAGACACAAAAGGTGTCTTTTTTTGATATAAAATTTATAGTCTAAGCAATTCCCTGACCTAAATGAATGATTTCATCCAAATAATTTTGAGTTTCATCATACAAATGGTGAGTAATCATAATCACAGTCAAATCGGGATTTTCTAAAATATTTTTTTCCACAGCCAGAGCCGTTTTCTTATCAACACTGGCAGTGCTTTCATCCATCACTAAAATCGGTTTTGTCCCCATTAATTCCCGCGCGACAGATAGTCTTTCTTGCTGACCTCCTGATAAATTTTTATCATAAATCGTATCAAGTTTATTAAACACAAAATCATCAGCACAGGCAATTCTAATCGATTTATCAAAAATATCTGGCGAAATCTTACGACCCAAAGTCAAATTTTCCTCTACCGTTTCCCTAAAAAGGTAAGGAAATTGCATAATTACGCTCATGACATGTGGTAAAGATTTTCGGTTAATTCCCTTATAATCTTTTCCATCAAGTAAAATTTCTCCTTCATAATCTTGCTTATTGCCGACTAGCAAATTAATTAAGGTTGATTTACCACTACCACTATCCCCGATAATCGCATATTTCTTCCCTTTTTCAATGACAATTTCTGGATATTCAATTTTTTGGCCATCAGGAAAAGCGACAGACAGATTTTTTAACTCCAGTTTACTTTCAAAGTCTGTCACTTCTTCTCCGTCAGTAACTTTTGATTCGTCAGCAATTTTTCCATATTTTTCTAGCAATTTCCCAGTCGCATTGAGCAAAATCAAGCTATTTGCTACACTTTTTGAGTAATTAGTAACTGTTCCTGACAGATTCCCCACGCTCATGACAACACCGATGCCTATCTGACCATTCATGATGAGAAAACCAGCAACAGCTAAAATCAAAAATTGTCCCAACATACTGGCCCCTAATAAAGAATATTGCATCCAAGCCCGAGTAAAAATTAATTTTACATTTGCCGTAGCCAATTGATTAAATTTACCCATGGTTCGCTCTTGCATCAGCCCCAGTTGTTTATTGTGATAGAGCACTTCATAGCCACGTAAGTAATCTGTAGATGTCGCTAAAGCATCATTAGCAACATCTGAAACCTGTTCTGTGTCTCGTTCCACTGATTTCTTAAAGACTTTTGGAAAATAGAACAAAATGGCTCCAACTAGAAGTGTTGTCAAAAGCAATACCCAGTGGAAAAAGATGATTGCAATTCCTGAGAATAGCATCGCAACGATTCCCGTATAAACAAAATAAATCTGATGGAAACCATTATCATAAAGTAATTTTGTATCATTATTTAACCAGGAATTATAATCTTCTTTACTGTTTTTTTCAAAATCAGAATAAGAAATTTCCGTCAGAGGTTCAATGATATCCCGACGTACAGCATTAAGCTGCTTTTGTATGGCAATTTCTTTCCAAACATCACGCGCTCCCTGAACAAAACTATCGACCACCCAGAGGACAATGTCAATAGCTAACCATAAGAAAAATTGATTCATTTCTCTAGCAATCAAAGAATTGAGTACATTGGCCAAAAAGACCGAACTCAAGACCGCAAGAGCAATGTCAATCGTGATAAGTAAGAAAACCATAAAATTTTCAAATTTGAATTCTTTAAGATACTTTACCATTTTTCCTTCTCTTATTTTACTTAAGATTATGTTACCACTACATTGTAGCATTTAAATTTCAAAAGTAAATAGCGCTTACAAAAGTTTTTTAGATGTTTTATTTTCTTAAAAGAACTGAAAATTTTCTCTTATTTTTATCTTTTTCAAGCCCTCATTTCTCATTTATTAATAGCCAAATAAAAAAACTTCATCATTGCTGATGAAGAATTATTTGACAAACAACTTTTGGATAGAGTTTATGTTCAGCTTCATGAACTCGCTCTTCATAAACTTCCAAACTTTCGTGATAAGCCACAGGCATTTGCGCGATAATTTCGCCAGTATCCACGCCCTCATCAACATAATGAATTGTAATTCCTAGACCATATTTTGCTTCATGTGACTCCTCAATCGCATGAGGAGAACCAGCAAAATCAGGCAGAAAAGAAGGATGAACATTAATAATCTTTCCTTTATATTTTGCCAACATCGTCGAACCAATGATTTTCATATAACCAGCCAAAAGAATTAAATCAATTTCTTGTGCTTCTAAAATTTCCACCAAAGCTTTCTCATAGTCAACTTTTGAAGTAAACTCTTTTAACTCCAAACTTGCATTTGCTACCCCTAATTTATCAGCACGTTCAAGTACATAAGAATCATGATGATCTGAAAAAACAAACTTCACTTCCTTAGGAAATTGTTCAGCTAGTGTTTGAAAGTTAGAGCCATTTCCTGATGCAAATACTGCAATTTTCATTCTATCCCCTATTCTTAATGAAAAAAGATTATTTTTTAATCACTACTGGAGCCTCTTGTCGATTAACCATTTGACCAATCTCAAAAGCATTCAAGACTTTTTTGAGAGCAGCAGCATTTTCAGGAGCAACAGCGATAACCATTCCAATCCCCATATTGAAAATTTCATACATTTCTTCGTGTTTGATGTTGCCATATTTTTCAAGAGCCTTGAAAATTGGTAAAACATCCCAAGAGCCTTCGACAATTTCGGCTGACAAGCTATTTCCGAACATTCTTGGTAAGTTTTCATGGAATCCTCCACCCGTAATATGAGCAATTCCTTTTATTTTATTTTGCTTAATCAAAGGCAAGAGCTCTTTGACATAGATTTTAGTCGGAGTTAAAAGAGTATCAATCAAAGATTGGTCAAGTTCAGGCAATGATTCATTCAAATCAAAGTCAGCAAAAACTTTCCGAACCAAAGAGTATCCATTAGAATGAATCCCAGACGAAGCTAGACCAAGCAAAATGTCCCCTGCTTCCACATTTTTTTCACCATCAATCAATTGTGATTTTTCAGCCACACCAACGGAAAAACCAGCCAAATCGTAATCATCTTCATCATACATTCCGGGCATTTCAGCTGTTTCTCCACCAATCAGAGCCGCTCCTGCTTGCAAGCAACCTTCGGCCACTCCAGCTACGACTTGCTCCAATTTTTCAGGAATATTTTTCCCTGTGGCAATATAATCCAAAAAATACAACGGCTCGGCCCCAGCAGCAATAATATCGTTAACGCACATGGCCACGCAATCAATTCCAATCGTATCATGTTTGTCTGCTTGAATGGCTAACATCAATTTTGTTCCCACACCATCTGTCCCTGAAATCAATACAGGCTCTTTGACATCAAGCACAGATAAGTCAAAACTTCCACCAAACCCCCCCAGTGCCCCAAGCACACCCAAACGTTCGGTTTTAGCAACGTGCTTCTTAATACGAGAAACCACCTCATATCCTGCTTCTACATCTACCCCAGATTTTGCATACGCATTCTCAGACACTGTCATTCTCCATTTTCTGATTTATTTTATTCTACTTCCATGTTAAATGATTTTCAAACATAAAAAAAGTTCCAGCAGGTAGAACTGAAACTTTTTGATTGGATTGTTCGGAAATAGATAATTACATGATACAACTGATCGAATCAGGCAGAACTAACATAGACGAAATTGTGTTACATTGTTAACTTGACACATAAGTATAGAGTGTACATTTACTTCTAATTATCTTTTTTAAACGTGATATATTTCTTATCCTGATATTTCATCAAATAAGTCCAATTGTTCAATTGGAGTTACTAAGCTTAATTCTAAAATAATCTGTTCATCTATTAAAACTGTTTCGTCAAATCCTCGTTTAATTATTTGTTCGTCAATTAACCCTTTTTCATTAAATAGGTCCTCTTTTAACCAAGAGGAATTCCATATTCTGATTTCTTCAGGACTAGACACTTTCGAACACAGATTTGTTATATAAGTTTTATTCCTGTCGACCGTCAATGATAATCGCTGTAACCAAATTTCTGCTAAATCAGTATTGGGGGTACTCTCAAATTTTCTAAGTATTTTGTTTACCACGATATCAATTTGTTCTTCTTTAACAAATGTCAATAGTTTTCCTAAAATTGCTACACAATGCTCGAATGTTCCTGGATTATTAACCATAATATTTACCGTAATGCTGATTAACTGCTCTAAATTTTTAGGAGCAGTTTTTAACTCAAATATCCTATTTTTATATATTTCAGTAAGAGCTTTTTTCAAGCTTCCACAATTTGGAAATTTATCTCCAAGTAATTTAATTTGGAACAAATGTTTTTGAATACCAAAATGATAAATGATCTCATTATTAACTCTTGAAAAAATTGCAGAAAATTTCATATCCCAATAAATTTTATCTGGTTTAACTGCATCAATTATTATGTCCTTATCAAGGTATGTTTTTTTCGAATTCATCTTAAAATTTAGTTCAGTGAGTATATTTGACAGTATTTTTATTGCCCGCTCAGCAATTTCTTGACTATTTGCAAAAATTCTATAGTCATCTCTAAATCTCAAAACTTTAACATTACTAAACTCAGGAGCTTTTAATGCTTTGCTTAATTCTGTATCAGCGTACCCCAAAACAAGTTCAGCTACAAAATCCATGAGTACACTCCCTTGCGGTATACCATTCGTCTGTCCCATTTGCATTCGTTGAATTTTATTATCAATATTTTCCCCTAATAAGTCAAGGGTAGATTTATTCTGTGTATTTTTTCCCGTCCAAAGTTCTTTAGCCCTTTTTTTCCCAGATAATGCCCATTGAATAGTATGAGTATATATCGAAGGATAACAATTTGTTATATCTGTTTAAATGCAATACTCGTAATCTAGGGCGTATTTAATTTGCTCCTGCTCAAAATTTTCCCACCAGTTTAAGATTGATGTAGCTGTATCATTTTTTCTTGAATTTGACTCAACGGGAATAGAAATACATTTTATTCTTTCATCACTTTGGAAAGTCTTAAACTTTTCTTTCAATGCGTTCCACGAGTTTTCTTTAGTAATCGTATTTACTAAATCAATATACAAAAGTGGATGAATTAACTGAATTGGTCTCCAACCATAGGCTCCATCTTTATTAACTAAAATCGTATAATTGATATTTTCTTTTTCTTTAAGTATATTTTTAGAAACCATCAATGTTGTCAAGTTGCTATCTCTTTTAGGTAATAACCGCAACCCCTCAGCAATCCCTTTTTCTATATTGATATACTTTGGAAGTGAACAATTTGAATAACTCTCAGCTTTTAAGAAAAACATTCGAGCCTGGTTTCCGTTCATATCAAGCACTGATTTTCTCTTGTTACTCACAATCAATCACTCCTTTCTTCCCTTCACTCTTCCTGTTCTCCCAGTCATCAATATCGTCTTCAAGCGAATATTTTGCTACCATTTCACTCCCCTTCTTCCATCAACCAATCAAGAACATTCTTCTTGATAATCCCATTATAATTAGCATTTTTATTAATTGTATCTAGCGTAAGCAGATACTTAGGATACATATCATCAATTGCTTCCAAACTTCTCAATTCACGCGCAAGAACTTTTTCATCCAAAGTCTGTAGCGCCACTTGATAGTAAACTTGATGATTTTCAGGGTCGATACAGACAAAATCAACCTCTGTTTTATCATTTTTTCCAACATAGACTTTCACATATCTTCTACGCAGCTCAAGGTAGATGATATTCTCTAAGATATGTCCTTCATCACCACCCGACAGTGGTAAAAGCAGTTCTCTAAACCCTAAGTCAACAAGATAATACTTTTCAAGTCGTTGTAAAATCTGACGCCCTTTGATATTATATCTTGGCACTTTATAAATAATCAAACCATTGACAAAAGCATCCACATAGCGTTCAACAGTGTTATTCGACTTCGCTACTTTTTCATCTTTTAAAAAATTATTGATTCTATTAATTGAAACTTCCGAACCAACAGAACTTGCAATGAACTGTAAAACCCGCTCTAAAATGTCTTGTTCAGTAATTTTATAACGCTGAACGATATCTTTTAAGACAATATCATTATAGGTACTGCGAATATAATCATTTCTTTCTTGAACACTTTCTTCGGAAACAAGACGAGGGAAAGCCGTATGTTTGTAACGCTCGTAAGTATCCGCTAGCGAGAGCTGGCTATATTGGCTTTGAAATTCTTTAAACGATAATGGTAAAACTTCCAAGTCAGCATGACGCCCTGTCAAAAGTGTTGCAAACTCGCCACTCATAAAAAAGGCATTAGAACCCGTCACATATATATCAATATTCTTTTGAAGATTTAGACTATTTACCACTTCTTCAAATTTTGTGACATTCTGTATTTCATCAAAGAAAAGATAATAATCTTGCTTTTCATTTGTACGCTCTAAGATGTACTCGTTAAGTTTCAAGAAATCACGTAAATCATAATAACGTAAATCTTCAAAGTTAAGATGAATAATCTGATCTTCTTGTACCCCGTCTTTTTTCAAAATTTCTTGATAAAGGGTAAAAAGCGTAGATTTCCCACTACGCCGAACCCCTGTAATAACCTTGATTAACTGGTCATTTCTATGCCTGATTAACCAATCTGTATATTTTTTTCTTTCAATCATTTATTTTCTCATTTCGGAAAGTATGGTATTATTATAGCATAAATTTTCTCATTTGGAAAAATAAAATATAATTATCAACAATAAAACCGCCAGCATCAGCTAACGGTTTATTCTATTTATTCAGCAATCGATTGAATCTCAAAGTCAATTTTGTTATCTACAAGCCTTACAATAACTTCTGATTTCGGTGGAATCTTTCCTCCGATAATCAGCTTAGCTAATGGATTTTCGATGACTTTTGTCAAATAACGTTTGAGTGGGCGTGCACCATAAGCTGGTTCATAAGCATTTTCGGCAATCCAAGTTTTTACTTCTTCACTCAATTCAAGCTCAACTTCCATTTCTTCAAGACGACGCGCTAGTTGACGAGTCATTTTAAGGATAATGTTCTTGATGTCTTCAAGCGCCAATGGTTTGAAAAGAATGGTATCATCAATCCGGTTCAAAAATTCTGGTTTGAAATGTGCGCGAAGTTGAGACATCACGTTTTCAGTTGTTTCTTCCGAAATTTCACCATTTTCTCCGACATTATCGAGCAAATATTGAGAACCGACATTTGAAGTCATAATCAATACTGTATTCTTAAAGTCAACGAGAACACCTTTAGAGTCGGTCAAACGTCCGTCATCTAAAACTTGCAACAAGATATTAAAGACATCTGGATGTGCTTTTTCGATTTCATCAAGCAAGATGATGGTATAAGGATTACGACGAACCGCTTCGGTCAATTGCCCCCCTTCATCGTAGCCGACATATCCTGGAGGAGCTCCGACTAAACGTGACACGCTGTGTTTTTCCATATATTCACTCATGTCAATCCGAACCATATGTTCTTCTGAATCAAAGAGGTTTTCGGCTAAAGCTTTCGCAAGTTCGGTCTTACCTACCCCAGTTGGCCCAAGGAAAAGGAATGAACCAAGTGGACGGTTAGGGTCTTGAATTCCTGCACGCGCACGGATAATAGCATCAGATACCGCTTCAACAGCTTCATCTTGTCCGACAACTCTTTGATGAAGTGTTTCTGGCAAATGAAGTAATTTTTCACGTTCACCTTCAACCAATTTGGTAATTGGAATACCAGTCATCCGTCCAACCACTTCGGCGATTTGTTCTTCAGTGACTGATTCTTGAACTAAAGATAAATCATCTGATTTTGCTTTTTCTTCAATAGCTTTGAGTTCTTTTTCAATTTCAGGGATTTTACCATAACGAAGGGCTGCTGCTTTTTCTAAGTTTCCTTCATTTTGAGCTTCTTCCAATTCGTGGCGAGCATGTTCTAATTCATTTCGTTTTTCAGAAATATTACCCACTTCTTTTTTCTCAGCTTCCCATTGGGCTTTGAGTTGATTATTTTCTTCTCGAAGTTCAGCAATTTCACCACGTATAATTTCAAGACGTTTCTTAGAAGCATCATCCCGTTCTTTTTTGAGGGCTGCTTCTTCAATTTCTAATTGCATCAAGCGACGATTGGCTTGGTCAAGTTCAGTTGGCAGTGAATTCATTTCCACCCGAATCGTTGCACTGGCTTCATCAATTAAGTCAATGGCTTTATCTGGTAAGAAACGGTCTGTAATATAACGATTTGACAATGTAGCTGCTGCAACTAAAGCATTATCATGAATGGTCACTCCATGGTGAATTTCAAAACGTTCTTTTAGACCACGCAAGATTGAAATTGTATCTTCAACGGTAGGTTCAGTAACCAATACCTTTTGGAAACGACGTTCAAGTGCTTTATCTGTTTCCATGTATTTACGATATTCATCCAAGGTAGTTGCCCCAATCAAATGGAGTTCCCCGCGCGCAAGCATTGGTTTCAAAAGGTTACCAGCGTCCATTGAACCTTCTGTTTTACCAGCACCGACAATCGTATGAAGTTCATCAATGAACAGGATAATTTGTCCATCAGCTTTTTTTACTTCATTGAGAACAGCTTTCAAGCGTTCTTCAAATTCACCACGATATTTTGCACCTGCAATCAAGGCACCCATATCCAGCGAAAAGATTGTTTTATCTTTTAGATTTTCAGGAACGTCTTTTCTGACAATCCTTTGTGCCAATCCTTCGACAATGGCTGTTTTACCAACCCCAGGTTCACCAATAAGAACGGGATTATTTTTTGTTTTACGAGAAAGCACTCGAATGACATCCCGAATTTCTTCATCACGTCCAATGACGGGATCTTGATTGCCTGATTTAACTTGAGCAACGAGATCCACCCCATATTTTTCAAGTGCTTTGTATGTTTCTTCTGCATTTTGACTGGTCACTTTATCACCTCCACGTAATTTTTCAATCGCAGCTTGCGCTTTTGCTTTTGTTAGTCCATGGCTGACCAAATACTCGGTCAATGGATTTTGTTTTAATTCAAAGAGGGCAAGGAGAATAATCTCAGTTGATAGGTATTCATCGCCCATTTTTTGCGCAATTTTGTCTGCTTCAGTAAATACTTGGAACAAATCTGGACTTAGGTTTTGACCATAAGTAATATTTGAACCTTCTACCGAATTAATTTTGTCAATTTCTTTTTCAATTAAATTTGTAAAGTCATTTAGATCAATGCCTAGGTCTTTATAAAAGTTCGCCCCAAAACTATTGGGTTGAACAAAAATTCGCCATAAATGTGGAACTTCAATCACTTGGTGATGACGAACTTGCACAATTTGTTGCGCTGAACCAAGTGCTTTTTGCATCGTTGTTGTCATTTTTTCGATGTCCATAAAAACACCTCATTTCGATTTCATAGTTGGTAGTGATTGTTATCTTTTTCTCACTACATTCTAATTATAATACATTGGTCAGTAATGGTCAAACTTTTTGATTCGTTTTTTTGACTTTTATTATATACAAAAACTACTGACAGATTTTTTGTCAGTAGTTTTAATATTTATAAGTAAATAAGTTATTTTAGGGATAAACAATGCTTGCAACAAGGCTTCCATCAGGGTTTCTGAAATTATACTAAATTGATAAATTGGAAATCCCCGCATTTTGGAAAATTAATTGATTTTCAGATAATAAATGAGCCATCTCTTTTTTAACTCTTTTACTTCATTTGAACTTAGAGAACCCATATTTTGAGAAAACATAAAATCAACAGCACAAGTTGATCGCATTCCACAAGCGCCTGTTTCAAAAAGGTGTTTTCTACATTTTGAAAGACGCTCCTTACTCGTATTTTAGTGTCTATTTTATTTGAGATTTAGCATTTTGCCAATATTTTTGATTACAATACTCTTTTTCGTAACTCATCTCTGACACCGCGCGCATCCCCATTGACATAAAAATGGACACCCAGAAGTCGAACATTATCATCTTCCACCAGAACTTCTGATCTATTTAATGATTGAAGCAAGTCCTCTTTCCATTGGTCTCGCTCTAAAAGTTGCTCTCCTTTAGGTTCGATATAGACCTGTACAATCTCACCAAACGAGCCTAAATATAACACAAAGTCAGGCATGAAACCTGCATAATGCCCCCCGTCAGCCACAAATTCATGCAATTTTAAGCCATTTGTACGTTCATCATTACGAATCAGATAAACATCCTCATATTTTTCCTGCAGTTGTTCCACATACCCTTCAATCAAATCAATTAAACTCTCTTCAAGTCCATCCACGATTGCATCCAAATGTGGGAACCAATCCTTGCCTCTCATGTCTTTTGCACGAATGATTTGAGAAATAACCTGCCCAGAAACTTGATGACTGAATTTTTTATCGTAATCTTGAACTATTTCACGCACAGGCACACCGATAAAATGATTTGTTCCACGCTGTTTTTTGTAATTCATTAAAATACTACGCTGAATATAAGCCAAATACTGCTCCACAGCTTTAAGTTGTAACTCCACTGTAAATGTCTGTCCCTCCGCCAAAGTTACTTTTAGCTCAGGAATTGCTCCCAACCATTCTCCATCTTCCAAAAAACTTCGGATAGATTTTAAATTTGGCAAATATTCTCTCAGACGATTGAAACGATAAAAAGGATTACGAGCAATCGCTTTTTTGAGCAAGCGATTGGACATATCTGCATCGAGTTCTAATATTTTTGTCGTAGTTTGTACATCCCCTAAAATTACACCACCATTCTCCTCAATGACACTTGATGATAAGTCAACCTCAGGAAGTTCAGCTACACGCACACCATATTTTGCAAGTGAATCCCAATCATGAGTCGGAATATCTTCAACGGTATTGTAATAAAGTTTTCCAGATTGGTAAAACTTTGTTTTCTTGAACTTCTCTTTTACGGTAGTAGATAATAGTTCAAAACTTGAATCATCTTCCACTGGTAAGTCCATCTCATCAAGTGATTTTCGGAGATTTTCCAAATATTTTGGCTCATTAATCGTATGATAATCCAAATATTCCAAGACTGAACAATCACTATCAGAATTATCAAAACGTCGGGTAAAGGATTTTCTTCTCTCATATTCAAAAGGATAATAGCGTGCACCACGCCCTACGAGTTGCGCTTCCGAGTTAGTTGCCGTTTTTGTTGTTGCTTTTTCAGCACCTTCAGAAATCCGCACAATATCATAAAGATTAAGTACGTCCCAACCTTCAGATAGTTTTGCTACTGCAAAAATCACCCGAAAAGGATTATCCGCTTCTTCTAGTGAATTAAGATTTTTCAAGTCATTCAAATCGCCTAAAATTCCATCAGAAGCTGTATCATTGACATTAATTGTATTCAGGGCATTAAAATCTCTTTGTAGCTCAACCACTAATTGCGCAAGGTTTTTATTTGAGAAATAGTCATAAACTTTCTTCAAAATGATAGAGTTTGTTGACTTTTGACTTTGCTCAATAAAACTTCTTAACTCTTCTACCGTTAATCCGTCCATTAACTCTAAAAAGTGGTCTCGCGTTGCTTTAGAAATATCAATCTTGTTCGATTTAAAAAGAATGACAGGTTTAAAATCAGCTATTTCATTCTCACGTGCGATATGTTTTCGGTATTGTGAAAGCAACACAGCATTGAGCATCTTCTGCTCATCATCTGCATTCGCCTGCAAATAACGAACTTTTTTAGAATAACCATCTCGTACAAAGCGTGAAAGCTCATATTGTGCCACGATTTTATTCGCATATTTGTTACGAATCGCTTCATTTTGCAAATCAATCGTCGCGGTAAATTCAAACTGACGATTGGCCGGATTGATCTGACGAATACGATCAAGGACATTTTCCCAGGCGCGGTCTTTTTTCTCACCAGCCGACTTTGTCCCTGCCGAGAAATGATGCGCCTCATCAGCTAAAATAACGAGCTTTTGCCCAGCAAGTTCTTCATAAGTTAAGCCATTTTCTCGATAAGAGGATAGCTCATTTGCCAAAGTTTGTACTGTTGACAAACGCAGATAAATAACACCCTTTTCAGAGCGACTGGGAAAACGGTCGACTTCACGAATTTCAAGTTTTTCTCCTTCAAGCATCAGATTGGATGAAAAAAGATATTTAGGAGAGCTGCTATTAATGAGATTCTCTCGTGTTTTTGCAACAACGGCATTCGTATTAACCACAAAAAGGAAGTTTTGCATCCCAGCTTCATAGTACATATAAAGCATGAGCGCCGCCATGACATCCGTCTTTCCCGAACCCGTCGCCATGTGAAAAAGGAGTTGATTAAAACGACTATTGGCATTACTGTCTTTTTGTGTGTAGTTCAAATTACGGATGCTGCTCTCTTGATAAGCGCGCAAATCATGTTTGAGGTTTGAGCGGATATATTCAGGAAGATGTGGGACACCAAAAGACCATCTCGAATCATCTTGACGGAAAATGTCTTTGTAGAAATCTCCTATTTCTTGTAAAAGAGGAAGTTCAATTTTTTTGGCAATGACTTTCTTTTGTGGCATGGTTTAACTTTCTAGTAGTTATGGTGTACAATGTTAGTACAAACTTCGGAGGGAATAATCATGGGAAATATGATTGAAAAAAATGATCGAATTGCCATTCGCACCAACAAATTATTGAAGGAAAAAGCAACCGCTGTTTTTGCAAAAAATCAGGTGGATTTATCAACTGCTATCAATATGTTTTTGAACCGCGCTGTTGAAGAAGACCGGATTCCACTCGATTTACGCACACCTGAACAACTTGAGGCTGAATATCAATGGCTAGGGCGCGAAGGAAAAATGAGACAGCTGTGTATTACACGCTAGACGATGTAGAGAATATGTTGGACACACGAGCACACCATGCTCAAGTGGCTGAGCCAACTGTGGAGTACAAAGCAGATGACAAAGATTGACTTTGATGCTGAAGCACGAGAGCAAATTTTTGCCATTCAAGATTATATTGCTCATGAACTTGAAAGCCCGCGCGCTGCTTTGAAGAAAGTCAGAGAAATTATCCAAGCGATTCGTCCCTGACTCAGGCAATCTCCTCAGCAACATTTATGAGAAAGAATAACTCTAATTTGAACTATCTGTAAATTCCGGATAGTTTTTTTATTAAAGATTTAAAAAATTTGTTATAAAAAACTATGCGTTATCTTACCCGTAGTATCATATACCTGATTTTTTCTTATCTGAGCTTTGTTTATTTTTAAGAGTTTCTCCGTTCACCATAGACTTTCTATATTCTTCAACTGGTTTTTCATAAAGTACAATATATACGAATCCTGCTAAGCAAAATATTAGTGCTAATAGCAATATAAAACCCACCATATTAAACATGAATCCACTAATAGTCCATTGTTCAATAAAATATTGTTTATAAACGCTTGTAAAAAATTTTATTATTTGATTTTTGTTGGTATCAGTCTCAAAAAATTTTCTAAGATGTTCAAATATCAAATAACTAAAAGAAAAGCTGACAATTCCTAATCTAATTAGGTTCCATTGTCGTTTAATTCTAACAATACTATCCTCAGCTTTTCCATCATTTATATACAACTTATCATCATACCAGTTCAAAGCCAGCAAAAGAGCTATAGCCCCTCCCATTACATCAGCAGCATTTAAGTTAAGAAAAACTATAACTGTAAAAAGTAGTACAACACTTATTGATAATACGATAAGACGAGATTTTAAATAGCCTCGAAGAGAGCCTTTTTTTTCTTTTTTGTATTCATTATAATCTTCTATAATTGATTGAGAATCCATACTTAGCATTAAGATAATAATATTTCCAAATAATAATATCATAAATGAGAATACTAAATTATATAGTGAAGTTACAGCTTCTCCCTTTGTACCTATACCAAAGCTTCCCAGTAAGTATAAAATACTAAAACCATTTACCCATAAAAGTGCTGTATAGCTTTTCTTTCTTTTTCCTTTCCCCTTTTTGCTTATTCCTCCAATTTTGTCTTTTCTATATCTTTTTTGCCATAAAAATATTTTCACACAAAAGATAATTTGAATCACTAACTCTGCCAAAAGAAATAGCTTCGTTGTCAAGATTCCTCTTGGTAACACTCTTAGAATTAACAACATTAAAAAGAGAAAAGCTATTGGGATAAGTGGCAAATATGATATTTCGATTTTTATTTTATGATTTTTCATTTTAATGCTGTTTGCAAAAATTGAACTAATGCAGTTACTGCTGCTCCAAATTCTACTGTGCCTTTAATCCCTTTTAGTCCTAATAAAGCTGTCCTTATTAGGCTCTTCTTTGGTTTTTCTGGCTCCTGCAGTAATTGAATAGTTTCTACAAAATCATGCACTTCCTCTTGCTCTTCGCTTGTTAAATTTTTAGCAAGTTCCTGTACTTGTACCAGTAATTTTGCTAATAGTTTCGTATCAATTCCATTGTTTTGTGTGGCATTAATGGTGGAACTATCAGCAGCTACATTTACTTGTCCGCCGTTTGCAGTGATATTATATTTTATTGTTTCATCAATTCCCATGTCAATTCCTATCTTCGTCAAATGTATTTCAATATGTGTTATCAGCACCATAACTACCCTAGCATTAAAACTATCCAATTTATCTTGATATTTATTAGAATTTGAATAGCCAAATGTAATTCCATGAGAGAAAATAATGTCATTTTCCGTACAATATTTAAGCAGATGAAAAATATTAGTTACTTCTTCATCGTTGGAATTACCTAATTCAAAAATACTACCATATAAATTCTGAACAGTTTCGACTTCTGTTTTAACATCATAAGAAGGACTGCCACAATCTTTGATATACTCATAAATTAGTTCGTTTCCCATTAGAAAAGAAATAAACTTCTTCAAATTATTTTCGTAGTCATTAAAATCAGATTTTATTAGCCGATTACAGATACTATTAAAATCATACATAATTTTTCTGAGTTCTTTTTTATTCAGTTCCAAAATCTTTTACCCCACAAAACGGACAATAGCTACTCGTCATTTCTAATAATGGTTTTATTTTTGCAGTTCTGGCACAGCATTGATAAAGATGAACATTCATTGCTTCAATAGTTGAACGTATAGGAACTTCATATTCCTCTGTTGGCTTTTTGCCAGCTTTAAAACTCAACCCACTTCCTGAAAATTCTTGTTCCCACTTTTTCATTTCTTGAAACATCAAATTATTTGCGTAATTTCCCACCTTTGAAAGTGCAAGTTCAATGATATCATCAGTAAGATAATTTTCACTTGATAATCCACAAGTTGGACAAAATATTTGAAGAATTCCATCATCTTCTACATCACTCGGCTTCACTTTAAAGTAGTTTGTACATTTTGGACATTTGAACAGTATGTATCCATCATTATCTGTCGGGATTTTTATTTCAAAGTTTGTATCAGTCACAACTGTCCCTCATAAAATTTATCATTAAATTCATAATCCACATCACTCACCAAATCACGAACATCTGTATCGTCTATCTCCGAATATTGATAATAGAGTTGATTTTTGTCAATAATTTGGAGGAGGAGTTTTTTGCGGTCGGTGAAGTTCATGTCTTGCGTGTCGGTTTTAAATGTGTCAAGGTCAACTCGAAAATCAAGGTCAGTAGTGCCTTCAACCATGCGGTCATAGACAACTTCAGGAGCTTGATTGTCTTTTGATGCTAGTATATCTTTAAGATAGCCTTGGTTTTTCTCGAAAAGTTCGGCGTAAACAAAGCTGCCGCCACCTTGCCAGTTGACTACTTTAGAGATACCACCTTGTTCGCCTGCAATAACCTTTTTCAAGCGTTCTACGGAAACGGTATTGATATAATCCATTTGCTCAATTCCGATAAAACGACGCTGCATTTTCATAGCGACGGCTTGTGTCGTTGCGGAACCCATGAAGAAATCAAGAACAAGATCGTTTTCTTTCGTTGTAATAGAAATAATTTCTTTTAACAGTTCTTCTGGTTTTGCATATCCAAAATCATCACGACTTTCAAGTGCATCAAGCTGGTCGTTACCTAATTTGTTCACAGCATTCCCTGTAATAATCTGAGCAAAATCTTTTAGTAAAAAATCCGAAGGGACTGATGATGCCTTGCTGTTTGCCTCATCTTCGTCTTTAAATACTCGGCGAAATGGTTGTTCTCCACTCATAAAGTCATAATCATCAGGAAAGCCAATGCCACCATTATTATATGTTTCTTCAAAATTTTGTTTTGGCGTAGCCCATGAACGTTTCGGATTAACCAGATATTCTTTTCCAGTTTTAGGATTAACCATTGTGTAGTTAGAATTTGGTCTTTCAAGTATTGTTCTTTGGCTTGTTAAATCTGCTTTCCGCCACGGACGATTTGGAAAATCAGATGTTTCATAATATTTTCGTTCAACTGTTCTCCCCACTATTTCATTGCCTTCGTTTCCTTTCGTGTAAACAAGTAGCCAGTCAAAATCCTGCGAGAGATTAAATGGAACATCAGATTTTCCATTTCTCGTTTTGCGTGGAATAGTTGCGACAAATTTATCAGTGCCAAAAACTTGGTCTGCTAAAACTTTAAGATAGTGCATCCATCCTCTGAAATATTTATCCAGATTGAACCTGTGTTTGACATCAATTCTTTTGCAATCTCTAAACGATTTTTCAAAAACGTCAGCCAAGTTGAAAAATGGAAATTTGAATTATACCTAAACGCGTCATCTCCTATATTTTTCTTGAAATAATAAGGAACATCAATATAAATCAGCTTCACTTTTCCAGCATAACGTTCCTTGATACTGTGCAAGGCAATCAAATTATTCCCTTTGATAATCAGATTGTCGTCATCAGAAAAGCTGCTAACAGGCTTTCCGTCAAGATTTTCAGCATCATATTTTCTGGTACTGACAAAAATCTTCGGCTCAAGGAGCGTATCAATCTCTGATTTTGCAATCACTTCATTAAGAAAGGGTTCGTTCGCGTCTTTGTCGTCTTCCTTGGTCATACCAGCTTTCAAAACAGTATCTTTAAAGGGAAAGTCGAGAACAACATCAGCCGTTTCGTCGATAAACTTACCACCTGCAGTGAGACCAATCTTGTTTGAATACTTGGTGTAGCTGTCTTCCCAGTATTCTTTGTAGGTAAACATTTCGATGAATTGGTTAAGCTTGAAAATCGTGGTATCACCGATAGCTTCGGTGTAAGTCTTTGCTATGAGCGGACTTGCGAGAAGCTCTTTCATGAGAATTGGCGTGTACTTGTCAAGATCTTCGATAAGTTTTTGACGTTTAAGTGCGCCTGTATCTGTCAGGTAGGTGTCACCAAAGCCTTTCAGAACTTTTTTGACTTCTTGAATGATTGCTGAATCTACGGTCATAAGTCTCCTAATTTTTTGTAAATATAAAATTTTTTATTCTAATTTTGTAATCATTTTTTCTACATAATTAGACCACATTACTTCTTCGTAGTCAGGCTCAAACCAATAATAGCAGTGTTCAAATTCACTTATCTATTACTAATATCTATAATTGTCTCCAATAAAAAAACTGCAGAGAACTTTCTGCAGTTAAAGATATTCTTATAATTTTTATTTCAGACCATTTTTTGCCAAAGATTCCAAATAGTCTGCTTCATAATCATAAAGCGGTGTTGGATATTCGCCGTCAAAATATGACAAGCAAAGTTTATCATGACCGATCGCCTCGACGAGTCCTGCTTGACTGAGATAGGTCAGACTATCTGCCCCGATGGCTTCTCTGATTTCATCTGTTGTGTGAGTGGCTGCAATGAGTTCATCACGATCTTGGATGTCAATGCCGTAAAAGCAAGGATATTTGAGGGCGGGACTGGCGATTGCCACGTGAACCTCGGCTGCGCCTGCATCTTTAAGGAGCTTGACAATGCGACGGCTAGTTGTTCCACGCACAATGCTGTCATCAACCATGATGACACGTTTTCCTTCTACAACACCTCGAACAGCACTCAATTTCATGCGAACGCCTTGTTCACGAAGTTCTTGAGTCGGTTGAATAAATGTTCTTGCCACATACTGATTTTTAATCAGACCCATTTCGTAAGGCAAGCCAGATTCTTCAGCGTAGCCTGAAGCAGCACTGAGTGATGAATTGGGTACACCGATGACAATATCAGCATCAATTTGGGCTTCTTGGGCTAAAATTTTTCCTGAGCGTTTTCTTGCGGTATGAACATTAACACCAGCAATATTGCTATCAGGACGAGCAAAATAGATGTATTCCATTGAACAAATGGTCATGTTGGTGCTGTCAGTAAATTGGTCCACATGAATGCCATCGTCATTAATTTCAATGATTTCACCGGGTTGAACATCTTGAATCCAAGTGGCACCAACGACATCAAAAGCACAGGTTTCTGAGGCCACAACAAGCGCACCGTTGCTCATTTTACCGATTGAAAGTGGCCGAAATCCATTAGGGTCAAGGGCCGCCACAATTGATGTCTCAGTCATAATGAGATAGGCAAAGCCCCCTTTGACCGTATTGAGCGCTTCTTTGACTCTGCCCATAAATTCTGGATGATGACTACGGCGAATCAAATGCATGAGGATTTCTGTGTCCGAATTACTGGAAAAAATCGCCCCAGATTTTTCAAGTTCACAGCGTAATGATTGGGCGTTGGTTAAATTTCCATTGTGAGCAAGTCCAAGTGCTCCGTCATGAAATTCAAACTGGAATGGCTGAATATTATTAATATTTGCCGAACCAGCCGTCGCATAGCGGACATGACCAATGGCTGCTGATCCTGTCAGTTCTTCCAAATCTTTTTCGTCACGGAAAACTTCAGTGACCAAACCTAAACCACGATGACGATTGAGCTTGCCGTTGTTATTGACCAAAATCCCTGCACCTTCTTGCCCGCGATGTTGCAAAGCGTGAAGGCCAAAATAGGTCAGACGAGCGGCATCAGGATGTCCCCAAACGCCGAAAAGTCCACATTCCTCATTTAATGTCTTCGCTTCAAACCGCGACCAGTCGCGGAGCTCATCGGCTTCAGTTTGATTCAAACTTTTTTTCTCAAAATGCGACCACTCTTGTTCAGTAAATGTTACACTTGTCATTTCATCAGACATGGGAGGGCTCCTTCATAAATGCTGACAGCTTCGTCAGTAGAAATAGAAAGTTCATTAATTTTCAAAATTCCGTTGTCAGTAACTTTTCCGATGACTTCGCTACTAGCAGAACTTTCTGTCAGTAATTTTTCAAAAGAAGCTTGATTTTCTGGTGAAATTGAAAGTACAAAGCGCGATTGCGTTTCTGAGAATAATTGAGCATTGCTTAAATCAACTTTCACATCGACGCCTAAGCCATTTGCAAAAGCCGACTCAGCTAAGGCAATCGCTAATCCACCTTCTGACAAATCGTGCGCTGAATTGATTAATCCGTCAGTAATTGCTTTTAAAACAAAGTCTTGATTGGCTTTTTCAGTTTCTAAATCAAAATCAATCTTGCCAGAAATTTCGCCTGTCAGCATTTTTTGAAGTTCAGAACCTGAAAAATCATCAAAGGTTTGACCGACTAGCACAATCAAATCACCTGCTTTTTTAAATTCTTGAGTCGTAATATTTTTTACATCTTCAATCAAACCAACCATTCCAATCATTGGGGTAGGTAAAATAGCTGAACCGTTTGTTTCATTGTAAAGACTGACATTTCCTGAAATAACAGGCGTATCAAGAGCCAAACAAGAACGTGAAATTCCATCAGCGGCAGTCGTCAATTCCCAAAATTGTTCTGGTTTTTCCGGATTTCCAAAGTTCAAACAGTCCGTAATCGCGAGCGGTTTTCCACCAGAGGCTACGATATTACGAGCCGCTTCGGCAACCGCAATCGCTCCTCCTTTTTCTGGATCAAGATAGAGATAACGAGCATTACAGTCAGTCGTCATCGCAAGTGCCTTATTCGTACCACGCACCCGTAAAACAGCGGCATCAGAGCCTGGTGCGACCACAGTATTGGTCATCACGCGCGAATCATAAGTTTCATAAATTGATTTTTTGCTAGCAATGGTCGGTTGAGCCAAAAGTTTTTTGAAAATTTCACTGACCGCGCTGTCAGTAATTTCTGGAAGATATTTCTCGCTGTCAGTAAATTTTTGAATACGCTCAGGGACTTTTGCTTCACGGTAATAAGTCGGTGCATCTTCTGCCAATGAATCAACAGGAACATGAGCTACCATTTGCCCTTTATGATAAAGCGTATAAAAACCATCATCAGTCACTTCCCCAATATTCACAGCATCAAGGTCGTATTTTTTAAATAAATCAATAATTTCTTGTTCATGTCCTTTTTTGACACAAAGCACCATACGCTCTTGTGACTCAGACAACATCATTTCATAAGGAATCATTTCTGTTTCACGTTGAGGTACGTTATCCAAGTTAAGACGCAGGCCTGACCCAGCTTTTGAAGCCATCTCTGAAGTCGATGAAACCAAGCCAGCGGCACCCATATCTTGAATTCCAACTAAAATATCGCCATGATTTTGGATAACTTCAATACAGGCTTCAAGCAATAGCTTTTCCATAAATGGATCACCGACTTGAACCGCTGAACGTTGTGTTTCTGAGCCCGAACCAAATTCTTTTGAAGCAAAAGATGCCCCATGAATGCCGTCACGTCCTGTTTTCGCTCCGACATAAAAAATAGAATTTCCCACACCTTTAGCTTGTCCTTTTTGGATATGTTTATGCTCAATTAAGCCCACGCACATAACATTCACCAAAGGATTTCCAGCGTATGATTCATCAAAAGCCACTTCGCCACCGACCGTTGGAATGCCAATACAGTTTCCATATCCTGCAATTCCAGCCGTTACTTGGTCCACAATATGACGTGTTTTTCCATTGTCAATTGGTCCAAAACGCAAACTATCCAAAATTGCAATTGGACGAGCCCCCATTGAAAAAATATCACGAATAATACCACCAGAACCTGTTGCTGCCCCTTCATAAGGTTCAACATAAGACGGATGATTATGAGATTCAGCTTTGAAAACCACTGCCAAATCATCTCCAATATCTACAACCCCAGCCCCTTCACCAGGTCCCATCAAAACTTGTGGACCAGTCGTCGGGAACTTTTTTAAGACAGGTTTTGAATTTTTGTAGCAACAATGTTCTGACCACATCACGGCGTACATTCCTGTTTCCGTATAGTTCGGCAAGCGTCCACCAAGAATCTCATCCTTGATTTTCAAATACTCTTCATCCGTCAGTCCCCACTCACGGTAAATTCCAGTACTCTGGATTTGCTCAGGACTCAGTTCCTTGGTCATTTTTATCTCCATTTTCTTATTTTTTGAGAAATTTTTTTATTATCTATAACCTCATTTTCCACATTTAACGAGGCACAATAGTTACATATAAAAACCATAATATATATTTGATAAAATTTGTTAATAAGTCTATAATCTTAACTAAAATTAACAAATTGGAGGATTTATCTATGAAAAAATCCACATGGCGCAAATTTCTCGCCGGTTTCATGATTGCTATAGGTCTTGTCATCATGATTAAAACTCTTGTTAGACTCAGTAATGCCAGTTTTGGTAGTTATGGCTTTGGTCTAGCCTTACTGATTCTTGGTCTGTTTATTTCTGGAATTTTTCCGAGGAAACGGGACAAAGATAAGAAATAATTTCATGCTGCTGACAATTTATTAGCATTATTTCTATATTACTGACAGAAATTAAAAAGAATCATTTTTATTCCAAAATGGAAAATCTAAATTCTGTCAGTAATTTTTTTATTTTCCAACAAAGTTTTTCAAAACAGAAGCAAATAAATGTACTCCGTCAGCTCCACCAAGCAATTCTTCCATGGCCCGCTCAGGATGAGGCATCATCCCAAGTACATTTCCTTCTTTATTGACAATTCCAGCAATATTTTCAACTGAACCATTAGGATTTTCATCTGCATAAGTGAAAATAATTTGACCATTTGCTTTAAGTTCAGCAAGCGTTGCTTCGTCAGCAACATATTGGCCTTCGCCGTGGGCGATGGGTAAATTAATCAAGGCATCTTTAGCATATTCAGTCGTAAAATTACTTTGATTATTTTCAACTTTAAGGACTTGCCATTTGGAAACAAATTTCAACCCCTCATTGCGAATCAATACACCCGGTAAAAGCCCAGATTCAACCAAAATTTGAAATCCATTACAAGTGCCAAAAACAGGTTTCCCTTCTTTAGCCAAACGTTTGATTTCAGGCATAATGTTAGCAAATGAAGCAATCGCACCACAGCGCAAATAATCGCCATAAGAAAATCCACCAGGAATCAATACTCCATCAAATCCTGCAAGTGACTTCTCGTCATGCCAGACAAATTCAGCTTCTGCCCTCATGACATCACGAATTGCCCAAAGTAAATCAAAATCGCAATTTGACCCTGGAAATTGAATGACTGCAAATTTCATTTTTTGACTCCTTCACTTTGTTCAGTCAAAATTTCAACTTTGTAAGTTTCCATATTTGGATTCGCCAACAATTCATTGGCAATTTCAGTCGCTTTTTCTTTAGCAAGCTCAGCTTCCACATCAAAATCAAAATCGAAAAACTTACCAACATTCAAGTCTGAAACTTCTTGATAACCCATTTTATGAGTGGCTGCTTTAATTGCTTGAGCTTGAGGATCGAGAATTGAGGCTTTATAAGCCACGTAAACACGTACTTTTGTCATTTTTAAATTCTTTCTATATAAGATGTGAGGGACGCTCTTTCAAAAGTGACGAAAATTGCCATTTCGACTAACTGTTTCAGCAGTTTAGCGAGAATGGACAGCGCAGCAGCTTGCTGCACAGATAGGAAAATGTGGTTCTGCGCTTGCGCAGGTTCCAGTTGCCATTCGCCTTGCGACTTTAGTCGCGTAGCAAGAATGGACAGCGTAGCTATCTATTTTCAGAACTTTTAGCGGCCCGAACTCAGTTAATATGAGATGTGAGACCTGCCCTAAAGACTAGAACATTCTTATTTTGTCTTTTCCAGTAGATTTAAAACTTCAGTATAAGTTTCAATCAAATCTCCAATATTACGTCTGAAAACGTCTTTATCCATGTGTTGCCCTTTCGCGTCCCAAAGACGTGAAGTATCTGGTGAGATTTCGTCAGCAAGAATAATGCTTCCGTCAGCAAGACGACCAAATTCAAGTTTAAAATCAACCAAAGTCAAGCCAATTTCAACCCATATTTTTTTCAAAATCTTATTAATTTTACGTGTTTCTTTTTTTAAAAACTCAATTTCAGAATCACTTGCAATGTTCAGGAATTTGACATGTTCATCATTGATAAATGGGTCATCTAAAGCATCATCTTTATAATAAAATTCAACAATAGGTTCTTCCAAAACAATTCCTTCTTCAAGACCAAATCGTTTGGCAAAAGACCCAGCAACAACATTTCGCAAAACAACTTCCAAAGGAATTATTGATACTTTTTTATTCAATTGTTCGGTTTTTGATAGCTTTTTAATAAAATGCGTTTCTAATCCTTCAGCATTTAATTTTTCAAAAATCAATGAAGTAATTTGATTATTTAGAGCACCTTTCCCAGTAATTTGTTCTTTACGAGCACCATTTAATGCTGTCGCTTGGTCACAATATTCAACCCAAAGCACATTAGAATCGTCTGTAAAATACAGTTTTTTGGCTTTTCCTTCATAAAGCAGCGTTTCTTTTTCCACAATATCCTCCATCCATTTAAGGAATTCTTTATGCTTCTTATTCTATTCTAATGAGACAAATAAAAAAAGCTCTAGCGGATAAAACTAGAACTTTTTCATTTCATTGTTCGGTTTTGCTGAATGTTCGGAAATAACACCTATTTCTTTTCTAAATACATGATTTCTTTTCCTTCTGATTCAGCATAATTGATTTCTTTGCGTGTAGACTCGCCGATATATCCATCTTTGTTAACTACAAAAATTGTATCAGACAAATCAATTTTTTTAAAATGTGCACTTGAAAAAGCGGTAATTTCAGTAGGTTTATAGTCACTAATCGACTTCGTTGGATATATTACACTCAACACACAATTTCCCGCCAGTTCCAAAAGTTCAGCTTGAACTTTCATCTCTTCAATAAATTTCAAACTACCACAAATTGTAATTATTTTCATCTCGTTTCCTCTTAGAGAGTATTATACCACCCATCAGAAACTTCTTCCAACCAAACAGCTTCCCCCGCTGTAATGGCGACATGACTAAACCAACTATCCTTAGTCGCTCCATGCCAATGTTTAACTCCTGCATGAGTGACAATCATATCTCCCGCATGTAAAAGTTGAGCTGCCTTACCCTCTTCTTGGTACCAACCCTCACCGGCTGTAACCAATAAAACTTGATAGCCATCTTTATGAATATGCCAATGATTACGGCATCCAGGCTCAAAAGTCACATTTCCCACCCCAAAAGGCAGTGAACTATCCGCAACCATTCCTTGCAAATAAGACTGTCCCGTAAAATAGGCTCCATAAGGATTTTTTTCACCTTGCGGGAAAATAAGTGCTTCTTCTAGTTCTTTTTTGTTCATTCCATTCTCTCTTTCTTAATCAATCTCTTGATAGCGAGTCACTTTCAATCGAAGCTGATATTTTTTTCTTAACTCAGCAATTTGAGCCATCATCTCACTTTTATGATGAAGATCAATAGCTTCTTGGTTTTCCCACTCATCAATCAATAAAATCGCTTGTTCATTATCAAAGGGAGCAAAATACTCATAACACAAATTTCCACTTTGCTGACGAATTTTATCAACAAGACCTGAGCTTATCATTTCATCAGCAAAAAGATGGGCCTTATTCCCGTCACCTTGATACAAAATGTTGACCGTTATTGTCATAGTTTCCCTTTCTTATTTCCAAATCGTTTTAGCAATATTAAAAGCTGACCAAGCCTTTGGCCATCCCACATAAAAGCTCAGATGGGTAATTATTTCTGAAATTTCTTCTTGACTAATTCCATTTTCTTTTCCTTTAGCCATATGAAAATTTAATTGTTCAAAATTTCCACCAGTAATCAAAGCCGTAATCGTAATGACACTACGTTCATGTGCTGAAAGTTCTTTTTCACGACTCCAGACTTCTCCAAAAAGAATATCGTCATTTAATTCAGCAAATTTTGGGGCAAATTCTCCAAGTTGTTCATGTCCTGCGGTTTGTTTTTCCATTCTAGCCTCCACATCTCTTCAATATCTAATTTTTTTATCTTGTACTTCTTCCAAGCTCTTCCAAAAATTTCAGACGCATCACTGTCGGTCTAAAATTTTTCTCCCAAGCAGGATCCCAGCTATAGCCTGAACGTTGTCGATAAGAATCAATAAATTTATCAATACTTACTTTATCTGTCACTGGCTCAAATTCTACTTGATAAACTTTCCCATCAATGTGAACTTGCCCCTTTTTTGAAATCATAGCCGAATTCCACCAACTTGACGCCATTCCGCGACCTGCCGCCACCGCTAAATCATCATCGATATAAGCAAACCAAATCCAAGCAGGACGATGCTCTTGCGGGTCTGGGCTAATATAAATATCTTGTATCTTAGAAAACTTTTTTACATCAATTTCCATTTTTTCTCCTTTTATCTTACCAAGGTTGGCTTGTAGGTCCAACAGTAAACTCGCTGACGTTAACATCTGCAGGTTGTTCAAGTGCAAAGGCAACTATTCGAGCAATGGCCTCTGGACTAATACCATACTGTTCATAAAGCGCGGTCATTCCTTTGGCTGCCTCTGTGTCCGTAATTGTATTCAGTAACTCAGTATTTATAGCAGCCGGATAAATAGTAGCCGTTCGAATGTTTGTCCCTTCTTGAGCAGATTCCATTCTAAGCACTTCCATTAATTCACGAACTGCCCATTTTGTTGCCCCATAAACGCCACCATTAGGGTAGGCTTTTAGCCCGGCAACCGAACTCGTTGTAATCACATGCCCAGATTTTTGAGCAGTAAATTCAGGTAAGACAGCAGCAAGTCCATTAAGAACCCCTTTAAGGTTAATATCGACCATACTCTCCCATTCTTCAACATGGAGCGCTGACAAAGGGGAACTTGGCATAATTCCTGCATTCAAGAAAATCGCATCAACTTTCCCAAATTTTTCTTTGGCATATTGCACCAATTTTTTACTGTCTTCTGGATTAGTCACATCTGTCACTTGATAAATCGCTTGACCACCAGCCTTATTAATTTTATCAGCCAACTCTTTCAAACGACTTTCTCGTCTTGCTGCTAAAACAATTTTAGCGCCTTTTTTAGCAAGCAATTCGGCAGTTGACTGACCAATACCACTTGATGCCCCCGTGATTAATACTACTTTGTTTTCAATATTGTTTGACATACTTTCTCCATTCATTTTTAACTTCTATTTTCATTATATTCCTTGAAGTCCACTTCAAGTCAACTTAAAAGTCTCACATCATTTCATCTTTTCGATGATTTTATTATAAAATAATTTTTTACTGACGTGAAATGCTTTTTCTAGTAACAATTATGCTTCCTGAGCATATTTTATAAAGATATAAAAAAAGTTTCGCTTTAACACGAAACTTTCATCAAAATTTATTTTATTTTTTTATTCAAAATCAAAGTATAGAAAACAAAGTTAAGTAAAGCAAGACAAAGGAAAAACATAAATACATGTTGAGTTCCGGTTGTTAAATTACTTGATTTTGTTGCAATCAGACTGGCCGTCGCCGTCCCTGCTGATGCCGCAAATTGAGAAGTCGTAGTAAACCAAGCATTTCCAGAAGCGGCTTTATCATGTGGGAGTTGAGCTAGACTATTGGTCATTGTCGTTGCAAAGCTTGACGAACGTCCGATTGTGAATACAACATAAAGTCCCATCACACCCAGTAAAGTTAGATTTTTAGTAAAAATCGTTAACAATACAAGTGCAATGAAGAAAACAGTGTTTCCGCTATATAAGATACCCTTAGCCCCTTTTCGGTCGTAAAGTGCACCGATTGGTCCTTGCGCCGCTGAACCAATTAATGAACCAGGTAATAAAGCAAAACCTGCCAAGGTACTTGTGGCACCAAGAGAAACCTGTAAGAAATTAGGGATAATAAAGTTAATACCCAAATTTACAAATTGTAAAATACAATAAACAAGGACTGACAAAGTAAAGGTTGGACTCTTAAAGACATTGATATCTATAAAATTCAAAGAACTTGTTTTTGAACGCCAAATAAAGGCAATTAATCCAATAATAAAGAGGATTAACCAAATCCATGAAAAATGAGCACTTGATAATGAATCTAAAGCTAAAAGGGCACTGGTCATCACAAGTGATAAGAAAATAAAAGCGATAAAATCAAATTTACCTGGACGAGTTTTTTCACTCTTTTCAATAGCCCAAGCTCCCAAAGGAAATAAGCAGATTGGGATAATTAAAATAATTGCAAAAATCATTCGCCAGCCAAGAGTTCCCGTTAAAAGCCCCCCATAAGTTGGGCCAAGTGCGGGTGCAATACTCAAAATCATACCAGCAAATCCCATCCAAAGGCCGACCCGTTCACGAGGAATTTTAGTCAAGACAAGATTAAACATTAAAGGAATTGCAATCCCAGTCCCAATCCCTTGAATCAAACGTCCAGCCATCAAAATAGTAAAATTTGATGAAATCAAACTCAATAAATCACCGATAGTAAAGAAGATTAATCCTGCAAAAAACAAGGTTCGGTTTTGAAAACGTTGGCTGATGTATGAACTTGTCGGCATAACAATAGCAACAACAAGCAAATAAGCTGTCGTCACCCATTGAACCGTACTTAGTGGAAGTCCAAAAGTTTTCTCAAGCGTGGGGAAAGTCACATTCAGACTTGTTTCCGCCAATATCCCCATAAAGGCCACAAGAGCCACAGCGACAATCGAAAAGCGCGTTTTCGCGCTAATTTTATGATTGGCTGTATTTGTTTCTAATTCTCTATTCATTCTTTTCCTTTCTGCACGCTAAAATTATTAAGAAATTTTTCAACCGCAGCAATCTCTTCTGTTGATAATCCTGTCAAAGCTTTTTTATTATGTGCTTGGATATAAGCCCTGATTTCAGGTAAATACCTTTTCCCTTCTTCAGTTAATTCAACTGATTTTTGGCGGGCATCGGTCAGGCTTGCTCTTCGATTAATTAAGAGCCGCTTTTCCATGCGCTGTAAAATTTCCGTCGTTGTTGAACGTCGGATATTAAATTCTAATTCAATCATCGTCTGACTAATTTCTTTTCCTGAACCTTCTTCACTTTGATTTCCAAGAAAATCTAAAATTGACATTTGCTGACCCGTCAAATCAAGTTGAGCTGCAAAATTATCAAATTCTCGAGACATTTGGTTGCTGGCCACTTTTAAAAGTCGACCAATCGCTTCTTTTTTAGTTCGCATACGAATTATTATAGCATAGTTTTTTTCGTTCGTCAACGAACGTTTTTTGAATTTTAGTCAATAAAAAAGTTACTGACAGTTTTGTCAGTAACTTATAGATTAATTTAAATTGCTAAATCAAATTTCAATTGAGGTTTTACTGGCTCATAGTCCACAAGTTCAAAATCTTCAGGTTTAATATCGAAAAAGTTTGTACCATCAGGAACATTAAGGACCAAACGAGGCTCTTTTTCAGAAGCTGTTCGCTTCATTAATTCATTTGCCTGCTCAAACTGATTATCATAAATATGTAAATTATTTACAAAATAAAAGAATTTCCCAACTTTCCAAGAAAAATGTTTTGCAATCATCATTTGCAAAGCAACATATTGCATCGCATTGATATGGTGGGCCACAAGCATATCGTTTGAACGTTGAATCAGTGTGGCATCCAAATAAATCTGACCATCTTTTTCTCGACGGACATCAAACATCGTTTGGAAAGCACATGGCAAAAGACCTTCTGTTTCCTCAAAATCTTCATACTGCCAAAGGTTAATGATATTACGACGATTCCATGGATTTTTGGCCAAGCCTTCTAATAATTTACCAATGATATTATATTTTTTGACTGTTGCACCATAACGTTGCCCAATCGTACCGTCGCCAATTCCCCATTCTCCCCAGTATTTGACTCCATACTTCTCTTCAAGAACAGAAAGCTCACTTTTTTGGTCTTGGTATATCCACATCAATTCTTTAATAGCAGATTTGATTGGAATTGGACGCAAAGTGGTAATTGGAAACTCCCCCTTTTGCAAATCATAAGTAACGAATGAACCAGTGACATATTTGCTATTCGCCGTTTGACCATCCTTATACTTAGGACGTGCATTTTCTGAAAAAACACCATTATCAAGGATATTTTGGATATTTTGTTTAAAAATCTTGTCTGCGTAAGTCATGAAATTTCCTATCTTTTTATTCCTTTCATTATAACACAGTCTGCTATTTTGATTCAATAGCATTTATCAAATATTTACTTGTAAAAAATAAGATACTAATTTGTATTCTTTCTTCTATTATCAAGAATATCAGGATAGAGTTTTCGCAATTTTCTCGCTGACAATAGTGCAAAAATAGCAGCTAAAAATTGTAAGATAAGCGTCACCAATCCCAATAAGACCCCCACCGCTAACTCCAAAAGATTATGCGCATGATTTGCAAAAATAATCAAAACAACACCAATCACACTCAAGATATTAAGACTATATACTAAAATCGAAGCAATACTTTTTATTTTTAATTTATGATTTTGGGTATGAAGCGCAATCGCATAAATTAAAATAATTAAACCAAAACCTAAAGTTAAATATTGATCTGTAATAATTTTTGTTATTTGTAGCAAAAAAATGATGAATACAGCGATAATCCAGATTCCAAGAAAGATATTATATTTATATGCTTTTTGAATCACTTCTTTTTCTTTATTTTCGTCAATCTCTTCTTTCATTTTTCAATTTCCTGTTCTTTTTTTAATTCCATGAGAGCTAAAGTTCTAAATTTTCTTGCCCTCTTGAAATAAAACAAGTAGGTATATACAAGCATATTGATAGCAATTAAAACAGTAATATAAATTAACCAAATTCCCATATCACCTGAGTCGATATAAAAACCAGCTAATGCTATCCCTACACTTCCACAAATTACAGCAAGAAAAATCAAAACGATTTCCCCCGCTTTAGTCGCCTGTATTTGATAGAGTTTTTCTATCTCTTTACTATCTTCTAATTTTTCAAAGTTTTTATAATTAGAAAAGTTTTCTGAAAGAAATAATAAAATTCTTGCTAAGACAAAAGATAAAAGTAAACAGACAAACGTTGTCAAAATCATCCATCTTACAGGAGAAATAGTGATAGAATGCTGCTCTGCAAAATTCATCGCAGATGCTGGAAATGCTACTGCTATTACCAGAACAGGTATCATACCCATGCCTGTCGTTTTTTTATTACTCTTTATAAACAGCTCTTTGTTTTTAAAGTTATAGCCATATCTGTTATCCATGTTTCCACCAATATCAACTATCACTTCATCGGAGCGTATTGATCTCATTTTTTACCCTTTCTATGGTCGTATAGCCAATCATAACCAAAAGATAGAGCTGAAGAAATCACAAGTCCCACTCCAATGGCTACTACTGCAGGTGCAGCTACTGCAAGAAGTCCCCCAGTAATTAATGTGCCAACGGCCAAGGTGATTCCCGCATTGGCAAAACCTTTCGCCATAGCATCATTCGCATCATGCCCAGTCGCTAGTTCCACTCCTGCGGTTAAAAATCCTCCTCCGATACCACCGGCGAAATCAGAGGCTCCTGCTAATTCAGGACCATATTTAGCCCAGCCGATAGCTCCGCTAATCCCGATTGATTGGCTCCCTACCTCACCTTCTAGCCAATTGTCACTATCTCCTCCGCCTGGAAGTTCTCCGCCATATCCTCTTTCCTCCGCCACAAGTTGAGCTTCTTTTGTATAATAAGCAGATTGTGGTACATAATTTGGATAGTAAGTTCCGTTAGAATTACTATATCCTCCTCCTGATGAATAACCATAACCACCAGAGTAAGAAGTGCCTCCACCGTAATAGCCATAAGTGGACACATAATAAACAACTGGCGCAATGTAATTCGGTACATATTCATAACCATTGGCATAATAAGTCGTCGCATAAGGATTGCTCGTGTTGTAATAAACAATCGGTGGAACATATTTGTAGTAAACGTTTAGCGTTTCATCAGTTTTCGGATAAAGTCCTGACCGTGTCGTGCTTCCTTCGATGTAGTAATTACCAAATTTATAAGGGACATTGACCGAATAAGGCTTGTTATAAAGTCCACTGGTTAATTGTTGTCCTAGATAGGTACCGTCCGTACCATAGTAATCATAAGTGACGGTACTTTGGATGTGATAATAATCACCAACTATTATTGTGTTCCCATTTCTGTGCTGACTTTCTTGTCCATAAGCATAATGTGGGAATTTGCTAGCTGGAACATTCCAAGAAACATTTGGAAACCAAATAAATTGATGTTGGGGAACGATAAGCTGATTGTTTTCGTCCGCATCATAATAGTTAAGATAAACAATATCTCTGACTTGTGTCGTCAAATGTGCTTGAAGTGCTGACCCAAAGAGGTCATAGCGCACGCCTTGTGAATATTGATAAGAATTTTCCGCCCGAGCGGGTGCTGGACTGTAAAAATCATAATCAAAGTTCGACAAGAAACCAACACCCAGATAACCGCCATAAGGGAGACTAGCTTGACCATTCAAATCCGTATAGGGAGTGGTGGTATCATAAATGACACCACTTGAATCGGTCGCAAGATTAGTGGTCTTTGGAATGACCGTTAAAAGGTTGGCAAGATTGGTCTTGACTCCTTGTGCCATATCAATATCCGTTGTGATAAATGAGGCAAGGACAGGCACTTGAAAATCTGTGTTATGTGCGACGATTTGATAGTTAATATTGACATTGTTTGCCCCAAAATAAAGAGCAACAATCGAGTTTCCGTCGGAGTTGGCGATGTTTTGTTCGCCTGTAAAAGCCAATCCAATCGGACAGTCAGACGTATTTTCTGCAAGGGCTTGCCAGCTTGATTCATCTGTCGAGATGACTTGGTATATCAAATCTAGATTCGTTCCGGCTAGGGTTGTTCCAACATTGGTAATTCGTCCAGAATCTCCAGCATTCATAGTATAAGTGGTCGCAGGTATGGTTGGGCCATCCGTTTGTCCAAAGTTTTCAGCACTGATTTGACCTGTTGTTTGACCTTTGATTGGTATAACCTGCGTATTTGCCGACCAATGTAACCCAGCCGGAGTCAGAAAATTATTGGGAACAAGGTTGTTAGCTTTGATTGTAATATTGACATCATCCAGTGTGGCTGGCCCTGTAATATCATTGGCGACTGAACCGGTCGCTTCAATACTGCTGATTGCAGGGTCTTGACTATTAGCTTGACTGGCAATTGAACCATTTGTGGGAGCAGGATTTATGATTGTTCCACTTGCCGAAAGACTTGATGCAAGTGTGACTTTTATTTTTGACGAATCAAGAGGAATACTTGGGGATTTTGAAGTCGAGGCGTTTGAACTCAATGAAGTTGAAACCTCTGAAGAATTAGAGCTTGCTTCTACACTTGAAGCCTGAGCCTAACTTGCCAAAGATGATGAATCCGAACTGGGACTTGGACTTGGGGCTGTGCTTGCCTGTGAAGGTTGCGTGGTCGCCTCTTTAGTTTGCATTTCTGCCTGTGAACTTCCTGTATTTCCTTCGGTTGTCGAATCAGACACGGCAAGGGAAGAATTTACAGTTGGATTGTTGACAGCTTCAGCTTGGCTTGTTTGTGTAACAGCTAGATTTTCATCTGCTTTTACTGCTAAAGGCAAACTAGTAACTAACAAACTTAAAAGAATTCCAGTGCTAAGCAACCAAAATTTGCTTGGTGACTTCATCTGAAAGGGCTTTTTCTGATTTTCCAATGTAAAACCTCCTTTTAGTGAATATTTTTTGTTTTCTGATTGTTTAATATTATACGCTTGATTAGAAACTTTTGTCAATATAAAGCAATGATTTTAACCAAATTTATAAACAAGACTTTTAGAATACAAAAAAACCTACCAAAAGTGGTAGGATTTTCTATTGTTGGTCTCTAATTTATCCCTCTGAAATTCTCAATAGAGATTTAATTGCTGTACGTTGATCCATTGCTTCATAAGCCTTTTGAATTTCGTCTAAGGTAAATTCTTCTGTAAAGACACGACCAGGATTAATCTCCCCATTTAAAACTGCCTCAAGTAAGATTTCTTTGTCCCAGCGTGCGACAGAGGCCACTCCACCTCCAAGTTGAATATTTTTCCAGAAGAGAGAATCAATCCATTCATTATAGTCAACATCATGAGGAACTCCCACGCGACCTACACGTCCTCCCGCTCTTACTGCTTGGAAAGCAGATTCAATGGCTTCTTTTGTTCCGACACATTCTAAGGCAGCATCAGCACCATAACCATTGGTTAAGGCCATAATTTTTTGAATCGCTTCTGCACCACGCTCAGCAATGATATCTGTTGCCCCAAAATCACGCGCCAATGCCGCTCGATCTTCATGGCGACTCATTGCAATAATCCGTTTTGCACCTAAAAGTTTAGCCGAAATCACTGCGCACAGACCTACTGCTCCATCACCAAAGACAACTACTGTGTCCCCTTCGTGAACATCTGCTGCTTTAGCCGCATGAAAACCTGTGGGCATGACATCCGCTAAAGTTGTCAACGAAGCCAGCTGTTCTTCTGAATAATCACTTGGTTTTCCTGGAATTTTAACAAGTGCACCATCAGCATTAATTGCTCGATAGAATTCTCCTTGATATCCCCCGTTAACTCCATCTTTGGCATTGGGGCAATTAGCTTCAAATCCTGCCAAACAGATTGGACAGTGTCCACAACCATGAGTAAAGGGAACAATGACAAAATCGCCCGCTTTAAAGTTTTTAACTCCCGCTCCAACTTCTTCAATGACACCAATAGCCTCATGACCTACTGGACCTGGCTGACGTTCAGAAATCCCACGGAACCACCATAAATCAGAACCACAAACGCAGGCACGAACGATTTTTATAATGGCATCTGTTTCTTTTTCAAGTTCTGCTTTGGGAAATTCTCTAACTTCCATCTTATTTTTTTCGACAAAATAGGCTGATTTCATTTTTTTACTTCCTTTTCATTTATTGAATTCATTATAAAATGAATTTAGCTTTTTGAAAAATACTTTTTAAAAAACTTCTTATGCTTTGAAAGCATAAGAAGACCTAAATAACTCACAAAATTCCACCAACTCCTCGTCCAAAGAGATTGTTACTAGAAATTTTTTGATAAAAATCGGCAACTTTTGGTGTGAGATTATAGCGTAATGCCAAGGGCCTAAGGG
This sequence comes from Lactococcus sp., assembly GCF_036648155.1. Taxonomy (NCBI): domain Bacteria; kingdom Bacillati; phylum Bacillota; class Bacilli; order Lactobacillales; family Streptococcaceae; genus Lactococcus; species Lactococcus sp. The sequence continues at coordinate 116,118 of NZ_JAVXIY010000009.1, forward strand.
TCGCTTCTAATTTAGCAAGTTCATCAGCAAGTCGCCCTTGATTCTCTAATTGAACTTTCGTATGAAGTAAACACTGACGTTCCCAGTCACGAATATTTCTATCTAATACCAGATTATAAAGTTCATTTAAAATTTCTTGCTTTTCAAATGTTTTATTCATGAATTTATTATGCCACGAAATCACTTTTAAGACCACTAAAAACGCTTACGATTTTAAAGCTAGCGTTTTTTTGTCAAATTCATGTTTGGATAATTTTTAAGAATTCTTCGTAAGTTATAGTGTTTTAATTTCAAAGGACGGTTCTTCAGAAGTTCCAATACTTTTTTGCGGTTTGGTGCGGTTTCATGATTGGTCAGCAAATGTTTAAGACGAAACTCTTTGATAGCCGCATTTTCTTTATCAGAATCATCAATCATAGCCAATACTTCTTTTTTGGTTGAAATCGTAAAGATAAACGTTGACAGAAGGTCAGCTCCAAAAATAGTTAATATGAGAAGCACTCCCCAGCTATGCGTGATTGCATTAAAATCATGAATCCAATTTTGGACGGGTGGATTGACTAATTTAATCAAAATAATACAGCCTACACCCCAAAATAATGAAACGGGAATAGCTACCCTGCCCTCAATATTGAAAGGGAGGGTTGAATAGTCCCATAATTTCATATTAAAGAATTTCTCTAAAATCCAACTACCGATAAATTCGACAACAGTCACAATCACTATTGTATTAAGATAAAGACTAAATAAATTTCCAGTATCTGGAACTAAAAGTAAGACTGCTGACACACCAAAACCGTAGACAGGGCAATAAGGGCCTAATAAAAAACCTCTAAAAACAAAATGTCGGTCTTTAAGTGAACAATAGAAAGTTTCCCAAAGCCAACCAATGAAAGAATAAACGATAAAAGTCATAAAAAGTTCCATGTGTTTCTCCTTGTTTGTTTAATCTTTTACATTATATCATCTCTTCTAGTATTTTTTAAATTTCATTAATAAGATAAGAAAAAAGCTGTTTAAATTCAGCTTTTTATGATAATTTTTTATAATGATTTTAATTTTCCGTGGAAATCAGCAATTGATTGATAGCCTTTTTGATTCATTATTTCTTCTAATTCTTTAATGATTCTATCAAAGATTGCAGGTCCCTCTTTATGTAAGGCTGTTCCGATTTGAAGCATCGTTGCACCACATAAAAGGTGTTCAAAAGCATCCTGTCCTGTTTCAATCCCACCCGTTCCAATGATTTGAATTTCAGGTTTGAGTCGAGTATAGAAAGCACGGACATTTGCAAGCGCTGTTGGTTTGATATAAGCTCCACCAATTCCACCAAATCCTTCTTTAGGTTTAATAACCACGCTTTCTGCTTCTGGATCAATAAAAAGTCCATTCCCAATACTATTGACTGAGTTAACATAAGTCAACGGAAATTGATTGAGGATTTCTGCCATGATATCAAAATGAACGAGGTCAAAATAAGGAGGAAGTTTTACACCTAGCGGTTTTGTAAAGAAAGTAAAGACCTCTTTTAAGAGTTTTTCAGTGGCTTCAAAATCATAAGCAAGTTGTGGTTTACCAGGAACATTTGGACAAGAAAGATTCAACTCTGTAATTCCTGAAAAATCACTTTCTTGAATTTTCTTGAGCATAGCGATATTTTCTGCTGCACTCATACCCGCAATGGAAAAGAAGATTGGCCCTTCTTGAGCATTTTCTTTTTGATTTTTTAAAACATAGTCTAAGTAGTAATCAAATCCTAAATTAGGCAGACCCATAGAATTAATTGATCCTAATTCTAAGTCAACATAACGTGGGAGTGGATTACCTTCTCTTTTTTCTAATGTGGAACTTTTGGTGATATAGGCCCCTGCTTGAGAGGCTTTTAATTCTTCTAAATCCTCAATCGTCATACAATGGACTCCTGAAGCGTTCATAAATGGATTAGCGAATTTGGCATTTGCAAAAGTTGTATTAAGCATTAAAAAATCGTTCCCCTTTTCTATTTTTAACTATTCTACCACAAAATAACGCCATACACGCCGATGGAAGCCTATAACCGCCGTTTGTTAAGTAATAACTTTTTCGTTCTTCTCATAAAATCCTATAAACGACTTATTTTGGTTAGTGTTTGGTTACTTTATCAAATAACAAAATCTTTCATTTCTTCTGCTAAATCATCATTCATTTTCTTTGTTGCATGACTATAAATTCTTAAAATCATCTGCTCATTAGAATGATTAAACGTTCCCTAATACTTTTTATTGATACACCCATTTCAATTAATAATGAAACAGAATGTCTAAGCATATGTAATGTATATTTTTTCTCTTGATTTTCTTCTCCTAAAACTGAACATGTCTTCTTGAAATGAATTGACAACTTAACATCCCCATATGCTCTACCTTTTTTGTTTACAAATACAAAAGAATTATCTTTTAAATTTTCACGAAAATCGTTTAATATTTCAATACAACGATTATATAATGTACTTGTTCGATAAGACTCTACTATTTTTGGAGTTTGGAGCTGTCTTTCTTTTTTAGAGACGTCCAAACGGTATAAAGTGTGCGGTAAACTTAATGTCTGTTTTTCAAAGTCTATATCTTCCCATTGTAATCTTAAAGCCTCACCAATACGAAGAACTGTCAGGAATAAAGGCTCGGCTCATACAATAATAACTTTCTAACATCCTTTTCATATGGTATATTTTGTTCAAGAATAGATCTCATTTCATCAAGATTTAAAAATTTATTTTGTTTTTGTAAACCAACGGGTAATTCATAACAATTTTCTCTTGTTCTTCCATATAGTTTTCCCTCCAATTCTTTCAATAATAAACCGCTATCGCGCGCTACCGTTTACAAGGGGCAATTCGCCCCTGGAAAATGACTTTCCTACGGCAAGTTTTCTAAAGACAAACGGAAACAAGTTCCTATCATTTAATCACTGCCGATTGTATATCTCGTCTTTAATGAATAATAAAAAACGTAGTAAACTACGTTACTACATTCTTTTAATTTGAGATAACCTTTATATTTATTTATGGTGCTGCAATAACCACTCCGTAACCCTCAATAACATACGTCACTATTATTTCTTTATCCTGTACAGTGCCATTAACATTGTCTGGTGCTTTGAGTGAGTACCAATACCTTGTACCTGAGCTTGAACCATCTTCATTTGGTGAAATAAGATAGTCTACATCATTTCCCTTACCATCTTTAATATGAAATGTAACTTGTTCAGGCAATGAATATTTTTCACCCATTTTTGTTGGGATAGTAATATTATCAACTGTTTGTTTTTGATTATAGGTTTGCCCATTGTAGTCAAGGAAGGCAGAGTACTGTGCTAAGTTAGGATATTGTGAGACAAATGCACCATTTTTCAAAGTTGTAAAATCTGGAATTACAAAAGGATTACCAGAATTATCCACAAATTTAACCGTAATTATCGCACTTTGATCAACTTCTTTATATATATACTTCACAGTTTGTGAAGCAAGTGTAAATTTACCATTCGCATTACTTGGTGTACTTGATAAAGTATAGCCATCAATTTCTTCAGAAGAAGTTGTGTACTCTGACCCAACGATGCCTGTTAATGTTTTAGAAGGTGCAACTTCACTATTTGATTCATTTACAAATTGAATTGTGACTATTCCGTTTTCAACTGGCTTAGCATTATCAGAATAATCATGAAGATAGCCTATATATTCATACCCTGATATTGAAGAAATATTTTCCGAGTATTCACTACCAATTGAGTATTTTGTAGTGTTCTTACTTGCTAAATTTTCTAAAGTTGTGGCAGAAACATTCTTAAATCCCCCTAGGCTCCCCAAAATAAGGAGTATAAGAATAATATGCTTGGTTCTTCTCCACTTATAAAGCGCAAATCCAGTTATCGCTATAATAAGTACTCCTAAAACATAAAGTAACCTTCCAGATTGTTCCCCTGTTTGAGGAAGAAGCGCTACATTCTTAGAATTTGAATGAAGATTCTTTATCGGAGTTATACTTGATGAAGAAGGAATTACATTATTTTTATTTTCAACTTTTTTATAAACTAAAGAGAATGTTTCTTTATCATGTTTAATTATGCTACTAGGATTTCCCATGATTATTTTGCTTTGTTGTGTTGGATTAAGTGATGAATAATCAATATATTCGGTAGTTACAGTTGCAGTACTCATTTCAGCCGCATAACTTTTATTTCCAAATGAAAATAACGTTATAAAAGCAACGAAAAGGGTTAATAAGTTTAACCATAAAATTTTTTTATCTTTCATGAGCATACCTTTCTTTAAGTACTTTAATTATATCTTAAATAATACAAAAACACAACAGGCGTAATCACAATGTTACAATTAATCTAACTACCTACTTTATAGCATTATCAACTTACCCTTTATTAAAAGTCACATAATCTTTTTCGAATTCTGCTTCATCAGTGAGAACTGTGTCAATGGCTTCATTCAAACTACATTCTTCTGTTTCTTTGATTAAGAAAACACTCTGCAAATCATAAAAATCCTCCTCATTATAAGGTGACTTTTCACTTATCGAATATCCATTGCTTATTAAGCGTTCTACGGCTGTTTTTACAGTTTTTGAAGATTAACTCAACTTGCGAGATAAAGATGTAATAGTATAAGTTTTTTCTTCCAAAACTCCACTTTCTGCACGTTCCTGTACAACGTTAGAAATTGGGGGTGCTTCAAGTTTTACCTCTGTAGTATCAGCAAGTATAGGTAATTTCAAAAGTTCCTCATGAAAATCATAGCCCCTATCAATGGAACTGAGGAACTATAAAATTCACTTGCAAGTTAACCATTATTCGCAGCATAACCACATCCAATTTTGTCTTTGATATATTTGAAAACTTTTTCTCATGTTCATTTCCAAATATCATCCAATAACCTAAACCGGTCAAACGACCAACCGCCAACCATTTCATAAAGTTATCACGCAAGACTGATTTAAGACACTCAGCATCTGGACGTTGCATTGTAAGAATTAAGAAAACTCCCGATTGGCGCCCCTTTAAACCGATTTGAGTTAAAATTTGAATCACTTCATCAAATTCTCTATAGTCTAAACTAGAAATAAAAGCAGCCCATTCATCAAAAAGCACAAATTCAGGTGTCAAACCCTAATCAGAATAACGTTTTCCTGCTCTATAGTCAGGGCGACTCGTCATATAATCATAGCGTTCGCCCATGAATTGCATTTTTGAACGTAAACACTCAATCATAGTCTTTTTACCGAAAAATACATGATTTTCAAAAGCCGGAATATCTCTCATCCCACGAAATCAGAGCGTTTAAGGTCACATATATCCACGTGGCATACTTTTGCAAGGACTGATAAAATCGACATCAAAAGGACTGTTTTCCCGCCCCAGTACCACCTGCAATAGCAAATGTGGGGGCAGCTTCATAGTTCCAATACACCCCATTCATTAACTTCAAACCTAACTTTTTATCAACAATGACATCATTAACTGGAATACGATTCCTATCTCCATCAATAGGAAAATAAGTATGAAGTTCATAAGCTTCACTTTTCAAAGTTATGTATTAAAAAAACACCTATGAAGTTTTCAGGTGATTTTCCAATATTTCTAACAAAAAATCTTTTTTTGTTAATCTTTCTAGAATTTCAATCATTATCAGATATAATATATGGTAAATCCGATAATATTGTTTTGTCAAAGAATATTATAGATAAGAAGGAATTAGTTATAAAAGTTTAACTCATTTTCCATTTTATTACAACTTTTGGAAAACATGAAGAATCCTTTAATAATTAAATTATTCTTGAAAAACTAGATTTTATTCAATATTTTTATAAATTATCGTTAATATCTTTCAATAACTCAAGACTTTACGAAAAAATTAAAAAGCACTAACGATAAGTAGTACTTTTTTATAATAAATCCTTACGATTAATAATAAAATACCCGAATTGCTAGTTAATTTCATTGGAAAATAAATAAGTCGTGCTATCCTAATCTTAAACCACTAAGCATTAGAAA